>NZ_JBJEEX010000057.1:0-10297 GCF_051873495.1 Floccifex sp. | reverse complement strand
ACCTGTGGTTGGTTTATCTCCAACTGAATTAATGCCATGCCCGGCACACAGAAATGCTGTAGTTATTCATTAACTACAGCATTTTTATATGTATCAATTTCGTGATTTAAATCATCCAATAATAATACTTTATCAAATAAAGTGATACATGGTTTATTGTCTATATAATTACATTGATCCGTATGATAATGTCCATGAAACCAACATGAATACGATAATTGGGTACGGAATGATTCTAATACTTCTTGAATGTTTAAACGGTTTTCTTGATAATGTGTCATATCAACATCGTATTTTTTAGAAATTGGATGTGAAGTAAAAATATCATGTGAAAGAACATAATCAACTTTGTAGTTAACTTTTTCTAAATTCTTTTTCGCGTTTTCTACTTCTTCTAAAGTAGGCATTTCATCTTGCCACCAGCTTTTTTTCTCGGTACGATTTTCAAAATCATGTGTATATCCACCACCAAAGACAAAAAAAGAAGATCCATCAAAATTAAATACTTCCCCTCTCATCAAATGATAAATGTTATGGCGAATACGATGTGCTTTCCCTCCATGCCATTCGACAACTGGATACGAATTAATCACATCAAAGTTTTCATGATTTCCATCAACAAAAACAACATTCCAACGAAGTGAAGCTAACCATTTTAACCAGAAAGCATCACTGCTTCCTCCATCCCATATACAACCAAAATCACCACAAATAATGACATAATCATTTTCTGTTAGCGTTTTACCAGGAACAAATCCATCATCGGGATTGATTTTATGAATATCGAACGCTCCATGCGTATCTCCTGTAATATAAATCATCTACTGCCTCCAAAAACAAAAATATTATATCTAACCCACATAGATTTTACAAATGCTGAAAGCGCTTAATGTCTATTTTTTATTTTCTTTTCTTTTTTTATGTTACAATAGACATATGAAAAAAAATACATTTATATTATTTCTTGTTTTTTTAATCGCATTCGTCAGTTCAACTAGTTATCTCTATAAAGCTTTCATGGATGAACCCTATATAGAAACCACGACAACCGTTTGTATTGATCCCGGTCACGGTGGATATGATAGCGGTGCCATTGGACAAGATGGAACCTACGAAAAAGATATTGCCTTAGAGATTGCATTAAGAACAGGTAATTTTATCACAAAAATGGATCCAACTATAAAAGTCATTTATACACGACAAGGTGATGAAGTAAACTGGCCATCAAATGAAAGCGAAGATTTATATTCACGTGTACAAATTGGTTCCCAAGCCGATTATTACATTGCCTTTCATTTAAATTCAAGTGAGGATACAAGTAAAAGTGGTTATTGTTTCTACATTAAAAATGATGACATGACATCTCGTAAAATTTGTCAATCTATAAATGATAATCTAAAGAAACTTCATTATTCTTCCAAAGAAGATATATATACAACTGTGAATTATCCTTTATATGTAGTAGATCAATTATCGATTCCTTCTATTTTATTTGAAATAGGGTATATTTCAAATATTAGTGAATGTAAAAAAATGGAAACATGGCCCATTCAAAATATGATTGCCTATGCGACAAGCCAAGCTATCGTAAAACAAATTCAAAAAGCACGACAATAAAGCGTCGTGCTTTTAATTATAATGTTTTATAAAATAAACTTAATCATTTATCTAAATAATTCAAATTGCCATTGTTATTACCTTTAAAGATGCATTAATACGATTTGAGAATGCTAATATTGTTTTATATGAAGTAAGACTTTCCTTTTCTCCATATAAAAAGAACTGCTTTAATGCAGTTCTCACTTGATTATTCAACACCAATAATAAATGGATATACAGGTTGATTACCTTGGTAAATACTTACTTCCGCATCACTGATTGATTCAATGTATTCAGCAATTTCTTCTGCTTCTTGTTCATTGCTGTCTTCACCATAAATTAAAGTAACCAATTCAGAATCCTCATCAATCATTTGATCCATTAATGCTTTAGTAGCCGAAATACAATCAGGTTTAGACAAGATAATAGAACGATTTAAAATACCCATGTATTCATCTTTCTTGATTTCCATACCTTCGTAAGTAGTATCCTTAATCGCATATGTTACTTCACCAGACTTCACATTGGCAATCGCATCTTCCATATCCGCAATAATTTCATCAATTTCAGCTTCTGGATTGAACATTACACAAGCACTAATTCCTTGTGGAATTGTTTTAGCTGGTAATACATGAATATCTTGGTCTTCACAAACTTGGGCAGCTTGTGTAGCAGCCATAACAATATTAGAATTGTTTGGTAAAATTATGATATGTTCACAATTTAATTTACCAATGGCACTGACAAAGTCTTCAGTACTTGGGTTCATTGTTTGTCCTCCCCCAATGACAATGTCAGCTCTTAATTCTTTGAACATTTCACCAATTCCACTACCAGGAGCAACCGTGATAATTCCATATTTTTTCTTTTCCGCAACAACTTCTTCTTGTTCTTTTTCAAGAATGTTATCATGTTGTTGTTGCATATTTTCAACCTTCAATTTAAGGAAACGACCACGACGTTTTCCCATTTTAATTGCCGTAAATGGTTCTAAAGTATGAACATGAACTTTTACAATATCTTCATCTTGTACACAAACAATAGAATTACCAATTGTAGCCAATTCATTTGAAAAATCGCTTTCTGAGAAATGTTTCATTCCTGTTTGCGATAATTTCAAAATAAACTCTGTACAGAATCCAAACTCTTCTTCTTGTCCTTCTACTTTAGTTTGACTTGCTTCAACTGCCTGAGCACTCTTTTGTTCTACAACAACATGCCCTTTCATAGCTTCTAACATACCTTCAAAAATGACAGTTAAACCTTTACCACCAGAGTCAACTACACCTACTTCTTTTAAGACAGGAAGTAATTCTGGTGTACGTAGAAGAGCTTCATTACATTCTTCTACCATTTTTGCCATAACAAGTTCACAGTCTGTAATTTCCTGTGTTACAGTGTAAGCATATGTATAATCAGCAGCTTCACGAACAACTGTTAAAATTGTTCCTTCTACTGGTCTCATAACTGCTTTATACGCAACTCTTGAACCATTGACAAGTGCATGAGCTAATTGTGAAGCATCAATTGTTTCATTGTCTTGAAGTTCTTGATAAATTCCTCTAAAAATTTGTGATGTGATAACCCCTGAGTTTCCTCTTGCTCCCATCAATAAACCACGTGAAAGTGATTTTAAAATTTTTCCACAGTGTTCTGTATCTTCTTTTAATGCTGCCTTAACCCCATTAGAAACAGTTAAAAACATATTTGTTCCGGTATCCCCGTCTGGAACTGGGAACACGTTTAAGGCATCAACTTCAGCGGCATGATTGCTTAAGTTATTCATTCCGCTTTCTAACATCTGCTTCAATAACGATCCATTAATTCTTTCCATATAATCTCCCTATTTTAACAGGCGTACTCCCTGTACGCAGATGTTAACTTCCTTACATTTAATTTCAAGTGTTTTTTCTACTTCGTATTTAACTCTTTTTTGAGCTTCTAATACCACTTCACTTAATTTAATTCCTTGTAAGGCAATAATATATAAATCCAAGACTAATCCGTCTTCTTGGTTACGCACTACAACTCCACGAGCATAATTTTCTTTTTTCAATAATTCGGCCCATCCATCGCGTACTGTCTTTTGAGAAGCCATCCCTACTACACCATAACATTCTGTAATAGCGCCTCCTGCTAAACTAGCAATCGCGTCTAAAGAAATCGAAATATTTCCATATTCTGTTGATTTATTAATCGGCATATTTTTCCTCCTTTACTTTTGTATTATACCCCATTGTTTTAAATTAAACAATAAGGCACTTATTGTACTTCGACTAACGAAGCGGACTCACTATCCCATATAAAATATTGACCTGTATAAGGGCTTAAATAATATCCAGTTGAATATGAATAATACCAACCCGAATTTTCATCATACACCCAATCATTAATCGCATCCAAATCACTTCCCGTATTTTGATTTAAAGTATCATCAACAATAGGTTGTGACTGTTCTTGTTCCTGAATTTGTTCTTGTTCATAAGTACATGTCTTATCTTCTTCAGACCATGTTCCACCATCTTCTTGACAAGCTTGAATTTGTTCTTCAAGTTCTTTACGATTTGTTGTGATATCCGAACAATTGATTTTATCAATCGCATTGTGTTGACTATCCAACAATAAACAAGCACTGACTCCTTTTAACTGTGTTAAAACAAGTGAATATTTACTAATCATCGATAGACTATCCATACTTGAATAAACAGAATTGCCATCTCTCATAATGAGACGAACCATGTTTTTATCATAGGAAGAAGAAAAAGGTACAATTTGCGATATTTTTTCAATCACTTCATGACTGATGTTTTCTTCGTCTTTTTTCAAAGCCTCACACAAAGCTTTTCTTTGTGATTTAGATAAATCAGAAATTAAAGGAAGATGAATCAAATTTGATTTAAATTCTTTATCTAATTCAATTGATTCATTATCAACAGTAAGAATATAATATTGATCATCTTCTATATAATAACCAATTAAATCTTTTTCTTTCACTTGAATCACAAGTCGATTCTCGTCTTTTTTTACATTTACCGAATCAACTAAAGGTAAATTGGAAATCTCTTTTTCCATGATTCCCGAAGGAATTAACCACAAACGCGTATTTAAAGAAAGATGAGCTTGCTCATAAATCTGTTTATCCGAGTAAAAATAATTTCCTTGACATGACAAAACTCGAGCTTTCGAATCATCGCATAGACAATATAATAGAAAACTCGATAGTGCAAAAATAAGCACACAAAGGATAGTTGTGGTTCTTAATGAAAAAGAAGATTTCTTACTTTTATTCACAATTAAAATGCTCCACTTCTGTAATTAAATCAATTCCATAAGATTCTTTGGCTGCTTTTTGAATTAAAGCAATTAGATCTCTTACATCTTGTGCTTTTGCATTTCCCGCATTCACAATAAAATTACTATGTTTTTCAGATACTTGTGCACCTCCAATTTGGTGACCACGTAACCCTAAATCATCAACCAACTTCCAAGCAGGAATGGATTCAGGATTTCTGAATACGGAACCAGCACATGGTTTATCTAATGGCTGACTAGCCAATCTTCTTTCACGACGGGAATCCATCAATGAAAGAATTTCTTCTTTATTACCAGGTTTACATTTAAATTTTGCCGCCAAGATAATCCATTCTGGATGTGATTGAAAACTTGATTTACGATATCCAAACATCAATTCATCTTTTTGCATCCAGATAATTTGATCATCCATAAAAACTAATACCGATTCCAAAATATTAGAAAAATCAGATTTATAGGCACCGGCATTCATATAAACACCACCACCAATAGAACCTGGAATTCCAGTAGCAAATTCTAAGCCAGTCAATCCATTTTTCCCGGCTTCAACAGCTAAATTGATAGTTGAACATCCAGCTTGGGCAACAATTGTTCCATCTGGTTCTACATAAGAATCATTTAAATAACGATCTAAGTTAATAACCGCTCCATCAAAGTAGTTATCACCCCATAATACATTGGACCCACGTCCCATAACTTCATAACGAATTTTATTATCTTTCAAAATACGAATAATACGCATTAAAGAAAGAAGATTTTTAGGATAAATATAATAACGAACATTTCCACCAATGCGATAAGTTGTGTGTTTTGACATTGGTTCATTTTCTAAAACATCTGCATATATTTTTAATTTTTCACTAATATTCATATTAACCTCATTCAAACATATGCTGGCACAACGAAATAATATCATAGGCTGCCTTAGGTTTTCCTAAAGACAAAGCCGCTTGTTTCACTAATTTCATTTCTTCTTCATTTCCAAATAAATCTTGAATTGCCTGATTTAAATGCTTGGCATCTAAATCTTTTTCTTCAATCATATACGCCGCTCTTTGATCAACTAATTCCTTGGCATTGTAATATTGATGATTTTCAGCAACATAAGGACTTGGAATCAAAATAGAAGGAATTCCAAGTGCAGTTAATTCAGCAATCGTTGTAGCTCCAGCACGACAAATCATACCATCTACATGTGAATAGATACGAAGTGTATCTACATAATTCACAACATGAATGTTTTCACTTTCTAATTGTGACATGTCGTCTTCGTTGTTTTTTCCACATACATATAAAAATTGAAGACGATCAAAATTTCCTTTTAAGGAATCTTTCATAAGTTTATTAATACTGCTGCTTCCCAAAGAACCCATCATAATCAGAATTGTTTTCTTATTCAAATCCAATCCCAATGATTGAAAATACGCTTCATCAAACTTAGCTTCACATGCTACAGTTGCACGTGGATTTCCATATAGATGAATCTTTTCTTTTGGGAACACTTCATTACATTTTTCATAACACGTAAAGATCACATTTGCTTTTTTCATTACCAATTGATTTGCCTTACCCACAATTGAGTTTTGTTCATGCATCGCAACTGGAATGGAAAGAGAATGTGCTGCCATTAATACAGGAGCACTCACATATCCTCCAAAGCCCATGACCATATCCGGTTTAAATTCTTTTAAATATGACTTTGCTTTATTGTACGCCAAAAACATCTGACCAATTGCTTTCATTTTTGAAAAAACATTTCCAACTAAGCCAGATGTATGAAGTGATGCGAATTGATATCCATAGGAAGGAATTAAATCCGCTTCCATACGATTATCATTACCAATAAATAATATATCAATAGAAGGATCCAAGCTCTTCCATTTATCCGCCAAAGCAAGGGCAGGATAAATATGACCTCCCGTTCCTCCTGTTACTAAACAAATTTTCATATTCCCATATATTATCTATTTTTTTATTGTCAAAATCAAGTAAAAAAAAGCAGCTTCTATTTAGAAGCTACTTGAATTGGTTCATCATAGTTTTCTAAAGAAGCTACTAGAACAAAACGATAAGCAGAATGTAGACCATAATCCAAATCACATGTTGATAAAGTAACAACCCGATTCACGTTTTCTTGATTTGTGAAATGCGTTGATGTTTGTTCATATCGACTCATCATTTGATTCATATCAAAATTAGTTGTGTAATATTCACATCCATCTTGCACTTGCGAAAAGCAAATCACATTGCATTTATAATTTTGATTTGGTGTCAATAAATAATAATAAGGATGTTCCTTATAATACGATTCATCTTTATATTCTTTTATTGAAGTAAACATCCCTCCACTATCAACTGAATGACCATAAATAATCGAATTCGTATCTGAGAAATCTCTTTGATTATCACAATTCAAGAAAATAGAACCCAAATTATTATCTTCTTTTAAATACGTATGATTTAAATAATAAGAATTATCACTTCCTTGTACGACAGGAAAAGATATCTCACTATCAGGTATTAAAATCCAAGCAATAATATCTGGATTTTTCTGTTGAAGGGAATCCCAATCTACTTCATATACATTGTCTTCGGACACAATTGTTTTTTCCATTTCTTCTACTTCTTTATTCACCGAATTCTTAACTTGATAAATTTGAAATAATTGAAATGCACTAAAACAAAATACACCAAGACAAACAATAAATAAAATACTATTTAATATCTTTTTCATAAATTCAGCCTATATTCATTTACACATTCAACGACATCTAATATATCATGACTCATCTTAAAATTCATCACTTTGCTCATTCTTTTTTCATTTAAACAATCACAAGCCTCTTGAATTTCACCCGCAAAATCACTTTTCATTTTGATTGTGAGTTGTTCTTTTTTGCCATTCATATCAATATAAGCTACTTCACTTTTCCAAAAAGATGGAATGGTAATTGTTCCTTGTTCTGTAACAATAATAGCCTTCCCTTTATTTTCACTATAATACAACCAAGAACAATTAGCCTGAGCAACAATTCCATTTTCATATTGAATCTGACTCATCATGCCAAAATCACATTGATAATCTTGATAACGAATAGGACTTGCCACAATATGTTTCATTTCAGAATTTGCCATATAATGACAAAAACAAATTGGATATACCCCCACATCATAGGAACTACCTCCATATAATGGATTCATAGCCCAACTATCTTTTTCATATTGATCTTTACAATCACAAGAATAATCTGCCTGGATAGATAATATCTTTCCATATTGTCCAGATTGAAGTCGTTTACGAATTTCTACATTAACAGGAATAAAACAAGTTTTATGAGCTTCCATTAGAAAACAACGATTTTTCTTAGATGCTTGTTCTAATCGAGCTAATTCTTCATTGCTTCGAACCATCGGTTTTTCACAAATAACATGCTTACCATATGAAAAACACAATAAAATTTGTTCTAAATGTAAATGATTAGGCGTACAAATATAAACAACATCGACATTTTTATCTTGTAACATATCTTCATAAGAACCATAAGAAATACAGGCATGATATTGTTCTTTATATTGATTTGCCTTATCTATACTACGCGAACAAACTGCATATAAACAAGCATCATCAACACTTAAAATTCCTTTAATCACACGATGAGCTATATTTCCTAAGCCCATTACTCCAAAACGAATCATTATAAAGCCTCAATTGTATAACTTGTTTCAAATACTTCTTGTGGTTTTAAAATCATAGTTCCTTCACGTGTATAGAAATCATCGTGTCCGTATTCAAAATCAGCATGTCCAAACCATGGTTCAATACAAATAAAGTCACTTGGTACATCAATTGTCCATAAAGCTAAATAAGGGAAACCATCAATACTCATTCTAACTCTAGGTTCTCCTTTACATGAAAGCGTAACATATTTAGATTTTAGGTCTTTATAAATAATTGTTGCGTATTTCTTAATATCATCTCTTGAACATTTCCAAGTATCAAAAGAAACATCTTTATATTCAACTTTCTTTTCAAAACTTGGATCAAATAATAACTGTTTAGCTTGTTCTTTTACTTCAAAATCAATGGAATAATCTTCAAATTTTTCATTGTTATTTTGTGGAACAATAAAAGCTGGATGTAAACCAAAAGTATATGGCATATCTTCCTGAGAAGTATTTTGAATATGATATTCAATTTTTAATTGACGTCCAACTAGTGAATATTTATTTTCATAATGAAAAGAAAAAGGATACTGTTTTAAAGTTTCCTCATTCGCATCTAAAATGAATACGATAGAATCTTTATTTTGTTGCCCATTCAAAGTCGCATAACGAATTAAACCATGATTTTTCATTGCATACTTTTCACCATGGATTGTGTACTCTTTAGTTGCGGTATTTCCGATAATTGGAAACAAAGTAGGATTCTTTCCAGACCATCCTTGATTTCCTTGATACATTAATTCTTTATTTTTTTCTAAATCATAAAAAGATTGGATTTCTCCACCTTTTTCACTACATTCCAAACGAACAAATTCATTTTCTAAAATAAATGACATTATAATTCCTCCTTAAGATAATAATAAATGGGATCCCTTTCAATTTCATCAAGAACCACATCCGCTTCTTTTTTTACAACATCCTTCGCATTTCCCATAGCTACACCGATATCAGCTTGTTTCAACATCAATATATCGTTTTCACCGTCGCCAAAACAAATCGTTTGATCAATTTGTTTTAATTTTTTATATTCTTGAACAGATATTGCTTTATCTAATCCATTCATACGGATTTCAAGACAATCAGGGTAACGAACAATTCCTTTATTTTCAAATAAATCATAAAAATATTTTTGATGTTTTAAATCTGTGGTCATAACTAATAAATTATAAGCATTTTCTTGTTCATATGGCTTAAAATCCGGCGTAGTTAAATACAAATCCATCCAAATACGATGGCACTTTAAATCAGGTGGTGTTGCCCAGTAATTACCATCTTTCGTTGAATAACGATACACAATACCGTGTTCTTTACAATATGAATCAACTTTTTCCATTTTTTCTAAAGACATAGGATGATGTTGAATAATATTTAAATTTTGATCCAACATTAAGGCTCCACCATCTAATATATAAACATCAAAAGGAAAAGTCCGTAGACACTTAGGAAGATGCGATAGTTCTTGTAAACATCTAGAAGTACAAAGGCCAATATAATCGTTTTGGGCTTTGATTCTTTTTAGTTGTTCCATACACCGAGGCGAAACTTCATGATATTTTTGATAATATAGGGTTCCATCAATATCAAAAAAATAAGCTCTTTTCATATCTTAATTGAACTAACACACTCTAACGAGTGTGGGCTTTTTTTTATAAAGCCTGGTTCT
>NZ_JBJEEX010000056.1:0-2118 GCF_051873495.1 Floccifex sp. | reverse complement strand
GAGAAAAATGTTATTGAGAACAGAGAAACTCAAACGGCAATTAAGCAAGGAGAAATCAAAAATGAAAAGCATAGTAGAGATGATCACTATGGAGATACATTCATTACGAATGATCCAACCAAGAATTATGAATACCCTTCTATGTATTTTTTCTTTCACATTATGCAATGCCGCTAATTTATATGTTGACGAGACGCAAGTCAATAAAATTGTGATAAAAGTTGCACATTTAGGTACGTGTTTTGAGGAAGATGTACATTTATCAAGGTTTTTCTGGAATTATAATGCATTGAGTAATACTGCGTTGAGACAAAAGGAACTAATCAATAGCAATGAAATACACGCATTTTGCTCAATATTGGCAAATTTGAGGGAGGAAACTTCTGAAAAGCCGTTATATAGGCAAAGTGTGTCAATGAGTCCAAGCGATATAAACGCAAGAGATTGTTTAGTGCCATATTTGCTTAATCACCAAAAAGACATGCCTCGCAGCAATCATTTCATTGACGCATTACAAGTGTTGGTAAAAGTAGAGATATATAGTGATAACAGCACCCGCCTATCAGTGATATGGGGAGATCGCTTCAATATGGATTATAAGAAAAAACGCTATATTATGAGTAATGAACTTTTTAATTATTTTTTTGAAATATATAAACAACTAAAATGAAACGAATTACGAGAATCTTATTATTGCCCACAATGTGCTTGCTTGTAAGTTGTAGCTTAAAAACACCGTCAAAAAGAACCGCCATTGAGGAAAACATCGATATAAAGTATCACTTGAGAATTGACGATGCTGATAGTGTGGTTATAAAGCTATGCCGATACGACCATACACAGGAGCACGATTCGTTAATGGCTCGATATTTATTTGACTATTTCTATGAATTGATATGGGAAGAAACCGGTGTTGCAGAAATGGCATACTATATACATGATGAAAAAGATTCAATTCTAAATATAATTGCAAATGCCACCACCAAAGGTCTTTTACCATCTATGTTTAGAGGGGAAGAATATCAAAGTTATCTGGAAACAGAAACACCGGTAGATGACCAAAACATCATTGCTAAAATAGAAATATTTGATAAGGAGCATCGATTGATTAATGTCCTATGGTGTAGTCGCTATTACATCGACGGAATGGAAGAGTTTGATTTTCCTCTCAGAAAAATAATGCCTAAAAGTGTTTTAAAGGAATTTGAGATTATTCACAAAATTGCCAAAAAAGATAATATTAGTAAACGCTCCCAACGGAATGAAAAGTGAAGATCTTGATAATAGTGTGATAGAGGCTGCCGACTACTCGGCATATGGGGTGCCGAGTTCGCGCTATGGCAGCTTCAGCAGCGACAACCGTTTCCACCTCGGGCTTGAGTGGCAGCCTATGAAGGGCATCTACGGCTACTACAACAATGCCCGCTTCCGCGACGCCATCCTTGCCGGCTCGTTCTACCAATGTGACCCCCTCGCCGAGAAATACTACAGCCTCAGCCCCTACTCCTGGTGCGCCGGTAACCCAATGAAATATACGGACGAGAGAGGTGATACTATTTCTGTATTGCATTTACGTGGTTCTATTGGGCATTTGGCATTACTTATACAAAATATTGATGGCAAATGGGCATATTATTCATATAATGGAACGCCTATATATGAAAAAACAACGGGGTCTTTTGGAGGAAAGCAATACCATGATTTAGGATCAAAAACATTCAATAGTCCAGAAGAGTTTATGAATAGTACATATAATCGAGAAGGTTCAAAAGAAGAAGTAAGAAATGATGAGATAAATAATTATGGATATAATGAAGCCTACACCATTCCAACAGATTCAGAACAGGATAACAAGATAAGGAGCGCATTTCAATCTGAAGCAAAGAAACCATATAACCTATTGGATCATCAATGCGCTCAGGTTGTTCAACTAGCCCTTAATGCTGGAGGTATAAGTACTAAAAAAATTTTTGATATAGAATTTAATATTTTAGGACTAACAATCAAGCGTAAAATTGATTTATATCCTTTTTACCCTTTTTCCCCTGCTGACACATTCGAAACAATCCGACAAAACAATCCCTAATTATATCGCATATGGAAATTAGAAAGAGACAT
>NZ_JBJEEX010000055.1:0-43529 GCF_051873495.1 Floccifex sp. | reverse complement strand
TAGATGGAACTTTCACTGTATCAGGTAGAGGTCCTGTGCGTCTATTGATGAATTATCAAAATGATGTAGTTGCGATGACAAAAGGAAAAGGTGTCTTTACTTGTCAGTTAGATGGCTATGATGAATGTGTTGATGCCGATAAAATCATTGAAGAAATTGGTTATGATAGTGAACAAGACTTTAAAAATCCTACGGGATCCGTTTTCTGTACCCATGGTTCTGGTTTCTATGTTCCTTATGATGAAGTTGAAGAATACATGCACATAAAACCAAAAAGTGAAAGTACAAGTCAATCGTATTCAAGTCGTAAATATACAATTGATGAACAAGAAGTACAGCGTGTTTTTAATATGATTTCGGGTCAGAATAAGAAAAAGGAAGAAAAGAAACCAAAAAAGAAAACCGATATTTCATATCAATCTGTTACGGTTAAGGAAAAACTACCTGAGTGTTTAATTGTAGATGGCTATAATCAAATATATGGATGGTATTCTTTAAAAGAATATGCTCATAGTGAAATTGACTATGCCCGTTCGGTTTTAATTAGTGCTCTACAAAATTATCAAGGATATAAAAATATAAAAGTAATCTTAGTATTTGATGCGTATCGTGTTAAAGATTCTACAAGTCGTAATTCTAAATATGGAGATATGGAAGTCATTTATACAAAATATGGACAAAGTGCTGATAGTTATATTGAAAAGCTAGTTCATGACTACAAAGGAAAATATAAAATGGTTGTTGCCAGTTCCGATGGTTTAATTCAAAATTCTATTCTTGCCAGTGGTGCCATTCGCATGAGTGCAAGAGAATTAGAGTGTCGAGTCAATAGTGTCAACCAACAAGCATTTAACTCATTAAAAAAATAAGGCCTGCGCCTTATTTTTTTTTATAGATCTTCAAAACCAATAATTAATCCACCTGCTTCAGCATAGAAACTACATAATCCTTTACATGTTCCTATTTCAATTTGTGCTGATGGGAATTCATTTAAAATTGCTTCCTTTAATTGATTTGCCAATTCTTCATTATATACATGATCAATTCGAAGTTTCTTTCCTTTATATCCTAATTCACTAATTGTTGATACTAAAGTTTTAATTGTTTTCTTTTGTCCTCTTGCCTTAGAAATAACTTCGATTGTTCCTTGATCGCTTGCTTTTCCGATAAGACGAATTCCAATTAAACCAAGTCCTTTAGCTAATATAGGATTAATACGACCATTGTTTGCTAAGTTTGTCACAGATTCAAGAGCAAATAATAAATGAGTATGTTTTTGATATTCATGAACACTATCCACAACTTGTTCAAAAGTTATTCCTGATTCAGCGCATTCAATGATTTTTTGAATAATCAACATCATTTCTGCTCCTGTACTTAAAGAATCAAAGATTTCAATTTTTTTATCTGGGAAATCTTGCTTGGCAATACAAGCTGCATTATAGCTTCCTGATAAATTGGAACTAATTGTTACACCAAAACCATAGTCAGCTCCTTCAAAAGCTTCCATCCATTCTCCTGCATTTGGACATGATGTTGAACTTTTACTTGTTAAGGATTTTAAGTCATCCACCATTTCTTTTACATTTAAATCAGGATTATCAATATACTCTTTATTTTCTGTACGAATGCGTAAAGGAACACTTTGATAAGGAACATCTTTTAGAAAATACTCATTTGATGATGAATCCGATACAATTTTATAATTCATATTTAATACCTCTCACCATCATATTAAAAGTTATTGATTATGTTGTCAAGAGTTTTTGAAAAACCTTTAAAAAGATATTCAATAGTGTTATAATTGATATGGTGATAACATGAATCAAAAAATTCAAGATGAAATAAGAAACTTTTATTTTCCTTCTTATCAGGAAATACCTGATGTTGGTTTATATTTAGAACAAACAACAGATTACATTAATGCGATTTTATTTCCCTTAACAAATGAAAAAATCACAAAATCAATGATTAGTAATTACGTAAAAAAAGGACTAATTTCTAGTCCTATAAAGAAAAAATATAATCGCGATCAAATCGCTATTTTAATTTATTTAGCATTAGCCAAGACCATTGTTTCATTAGAAGACATTCAATTATTACTTGAATTAAAAGATTTATCTTATGACAATCAAACGGCTTTTGATTATTTTAAAGTTGAATTTGAAAATGTTTTACATTATGTATTTGGAATTAAAGACTCGCTTGATAGTGTTGGAAAAGATGATACGTATCCTAAGTCTTTACTTCGTAGTACCATTATTGCCTTTGCGCATAAAATATATCTTAATAAGAGTTTTAAACTTCTTCATGAACAAATGGAATCATCCTCTAAATTGTAAGGCTTTTCGCTTAGCTTGTGAGTAAATACGAAATATCGTTGAAACAATTAAGATACCCACTGCCAAGCTTGCAGCTACTCCAATTAAATGACAAAAATGTTCCATTGATTTTAATAATGATCCTCTTATCGCATATAACATCATTCGATAAATAGAAGCTCCCGGTACTAGCGGAATTAAAGCCGCTACTAAATATGTTGTAACGGGGCTTTTATATTGTCTTGCCAGAATTTCAGCACAAATTGATATTCCTACCGCTCCTAAAAAATTACAAATATAATCGTTTACTTCAAAGAAGCATCCTGTCTTATATACAAGTCCTCCAATAGCTCCGGTAATACTTGCCAAAATTAAGTTTTTACCTTTTATATTAAATAAAATTCCAAATCCAAGTGTCGCAAAAAAACTGGACACAAATCCTTTTATCATTGCTTCTATCATATTACACCACACTAAATACCACAAACACACCCAAGGCAATCGCTCCAGCACACACAAATGTTTCCATAATTCTTGATACTCCTGATAAATAGTCTCCAGCAATGGTATCTCGAATCGCGTTGGTAAAAGCTAATCCTGGCACCAACAACATAATTCCGGAAACAATTAAAATATTCACATCCATTGATGGTACTAGATCCACCGCAACGATGGAAAGAAATGCCAATACGATTGATGCCAATACGTTATTAATAAAGTCATTCATTTTCATCATACTTAAAAAACTAATTAATAAACGAACCACAACTCCAATTAAAAAAGAAGTAATAATTTCTAAAAGTCCACCTTCAAAGAATAAAGCAAAGCCTGCGGCTCCAATTCCTCCAAATAATGTTGTCATCCAAATTGAATATTTAGGTTCTTTTTCAATTCGGTCTAAGTAAGAAGAAATTTCATCTAATGTATAATCATGTTTTTGAACATCTCGACTCAGCGCATTAATACGAACCACACAGTTTAAATTCACATTACGACTACGAACACGACAAATCTTAGAGAAAACTTGTCCTTCATATCCAATCGATAACATAATTCCTGTTGAAGTCACATAGCTATCTACTTCTTGGGTATTGGCTAAAGCTGTACAAATACGAATCATCGTATCTTCTACACGATAAACTTCAGCTCCACTTTCTAATAATAAACGCCCTGCTCTCGTTCCAATATCTAATAATTTTTCTATTTCCATGCGACTAGTATAACATAAAAAACACATAAAAAAAGAAGTTCTATTTTCCAGAACTTCCTAATCTTCCATCCATTCGTTTAGATTCAATTTGTTGTAGCTGATCATATGAAAGTGTTTCACATTCTAATTGTGGCATTTGTACTAAAACACCTTGGCATACAGCTTTTTCATATGGATAAATGATAAATTGTGCTTTTTGTGTTTCATCCCATTGTGCTAATATTTCTTTTTTCACAATACGAATGGGTTTGTCATTTACATTTGTGATAGGAGCCATATATTCCCCACGATAACCAGAATCAATAACACCCGCTCTTTGTGCCATTCCTTTGGTTCCCGTTGAACCTCTTTCCTTCAACAACATTACATAGTGTTCATCAAAAGCACTAGCAACCCCCAAAGGTACTAAGACAGTGTGTAGTGGTTGAATTTCTAAGTAGTCTTGTTCAAAACATGGATATAAATCATATCCCGCATCTTCGTTTCGTTTACTTGGGATAATGGCTTGTTCTTTTACTTTTGCCCAATATAATTTCATTTCAATACCTCTTTATATATTTTCACTAAATCATCTAAGCGCATACTTGCGTTTGCACTTGAAGTAGATGGACAACTAATCGCATCTAAATCAAAATACTTTTTTAATAATTTATAGCTTGTTTTCCCATTACATATAATACGTTCAATCGATGGATTTTCTTTTAATAGCGATACAATATCATTGGGAACAATTTCTTTAATATGACTATCCAAGCTACCTGGTCGAATACATGAATGACATATATCCCATAGGGCAATATGATTTTTTTCTAGTATTTGTTTCTTTTGTTCATTGGTTTCTATGGGCATATGATAAATTGCTTGCAACATAGGCCAAAACCGATTATTAGGATTGGCATAATACATTTGTTCTTGTAGACTTTTTACACTTGGCATTGATCCCAATATCAATACTTTATCGTTTTTATGTACAATGGCATCAAAGCCTATAATGCGACACATGTTCCCATCAAATCATACGCATTGGCATCTTCAATCAACACTTGTACAAACGATCCTAATTCAATGTCTTCATCGCATTTAAAAATGACTTTTCCATCGATTTCATCGGGTGCATCTGCTTTTGATCTTCCACGATATACATTGCGTAATCCTTCTTTTTCTTCCACAAGAACTTCAATTGTTTTTCCAATTTTATTTTGATTTAATTCAAGGGAAATTTGATTTTGAAGCTGCATTAAACGAGCTAAACGATCATCCATGACTTCTTGATCAATTTCTGGTTTCATATCATAGGCTTTTGTATCTTCTTCTTTTGAATACGTGAAAGCTCCCATACGATCCCATTTCACATTTTTAATAAATTCTTCTAATTCTAAGTATTCTTCTTCTGTTTCGGATGGGAATCCTACAATCATTGTTGTACGTAATGTTACATCATCAAACATTGAACGAATTTTATCAATGATTTCATATGCATGTTCTTTTGTTCCTCTTCGATTCATCGCTTTTAATAAACGATTATTCGCATGTTGCATAGGAATATCAAAATAAGGAACAACTTTTTTACTTTGTTGCATCGCAACTAATACATCATCCACAATTTCATCTGGATACATATATAAAATACGAATCCAATGAATTCCATCAATTTTATCGATTTCACGAATTAAGTCCCCTAATCTTAGTTCTCCATATAAATCCAATCCATATTTTGTTGTATCTTGAGCAATCAAAGTAAGTTCTTTTACGCCATAACTTGCCAATTGTTTTGCCTCAGCAACAAGATCTTCAATTGGACGCGATACTTGATCTCCTCGAATTAGAGGAATGGCACAGTATGTACAATGATTTGAACATCCATCACTAATTTTAAGATATGCACGCCATGGTTGAGTAGAAATTACTCGATCAAATTTTTGATAAGACATCGGTGTATTTAATACTTGTTCTAAGTGTTGAGCAAAATGGTCATAATCTTTAATAGGAATAATCGCATCAATTTCCGGAATTTCTTCTTCTAATTCTTTTTGATAGCGTTGAGCTAGACATCCGCATACAATTAATTTTTCTAGGTTTCTTTCTTTATATTGTGCCATTTCAAAAATGGTATTAATGGATTCTTCTTTGGCACTGGTAATAAATCCACATGTGTTAATAATAATGGCTTGAGCTTGACGAGGATCAGATACAATTTCATGGTTATTTCTTTTAAGCATCCCCATAATTTGTTCTGAATCCACTAAGTTTTTACAACACCCAAGTGATACAAATCCTATTTTCATTGTTCGTCCTTTCTGTGATATATCATTCGATTTTCTAAGGCAAAGATACGTGGTCCAAATTCTCCTGGTTGTGTGGCATCAATGCTTTGTTTCATCATAAATAAACGCGAATCTAAATTATCAACCATTGATAATACTTCAGCTTCTGGAATCATTGGTAATACCGGTGAACCGTATTCATTTTTACCATGATGTGATAGAATCATGTGTTTTAATAATAAAATAGATTCTTTATCTTGTAAGCCCAATTCATAGCTTATACGATCTAAGTATGAAGCAAATATACTAATGTGTCCAATTAAATTTCCTTTAGCCGTGTATTCAGGTAAAACCGGTGAAGAGAATTCTTCAATTTTACCAATGTCATGTAATAAACAAGCACTTATTAATAAATCAGCATCTAAATATGGATACAATTCACATATTCTTAATGATAAACGTACCATTGAAAGCGAATGAAAAGCCAATCCTCCTACATAATTATGATGATTTTTCTTAGCTGCCGAATATGAATAATATTCATCTTCCACGTTTTCTAGAATTGTTTGTGTGATAAGAAATAGGTCTTCATTTTTAATTTGAGATACATAGCCATCAATTTCTTCTTTCATTTGTTCAACACTCATAGGTGCTTGACGTACATAATCCGTAATTTTTTCGTTTTCTAATTCTTTTAGCGTACGAACTTTTAATTGAATCGCATTTTTATGAATGATAATATCTCCTACAGCTTGTACGATCATTCCTACTTTATAGGATTCGACTTGTTCATCTGTTAAATTCCAAAACTTCGCATCTAATACTCCACTTGCATCTTCTAATGTCAATGATAAGTAAGGCGTTCCTTTTACCGTTTTCGCTTTATCACATCGACTAATCAAACAAGGAAGAGATACTTTTCCTTCTGCTACTATATCTTTAATCATTTTCTAACTCCTTTAATTTTCGATCAATATTGTCACTTGAAAAGCCTTTACGAATACAGTACATTCGTATTTTATATAATCGCGTACTATCTTCAAAACGAGCATACATGCGATTGGCTTTTTGAATTGATTGTTCTAAAGAAGCTTCATCAAAGTCTTCTTTAAATTCAATTTGGTCAAGGGCATACTGTGCATCTTCATAACTGAACCCAGCATACATACATTTACGAATTGCGGTTTTTTGAAATAAACTAAGTGATTGAGAATTTTTTGATTGTTGGCAAATCTTATTCATAAACACAACCGCATTTTCTCTATCCTTATCTTTATCTAATTTAGAAATAGCTTCTTGTATAAAGTCCTCCGAAATATGAAATGAACGTAATTTAGAAGCTATATCATTAATACTTTTCCCAGTGTGCTGCCAATAATTAGCTTTTTCAATGGCATATAGACGATCATCCAACAACAAGTTATGTTGAAGCATATGAACAATCACATCACTGTCTTCGTCATTTAAATTCAGGTTTCGTTTACAATATTGTTGTACAGTATATGTACAACAATCTATTTTTAATATATGTTTTTTAGCTTTCAAATAAGCTGTATAAATAGATTGAAGTTCTAAATAATTGTTGTATAAATCAATATCAATAATCGAATCAATACTCATTTGAAGGTCAATGTAATCTTCAAATGGAACAAGTAAAGTACTTTCTTGTCCTTCGCGTTCGAAGGTAATATTCACAAAATCATCAGAATTCACAACTCGGATAATTTTATATTGTTTTTGATATTGATTTAAAGCGTATTCATACACATTTAATATACTTTTTCCAAATGTTTCCGTATCATAGGATAATGTCTTTTCAATGCATTGTTGACTAGTTGCTTCTCTGATTTCTTTTGGTTTAGTAAAGAATTCATCAAATTTTTTAGCTAGTTCTTGTTCATCATCAAAATAATAACCCGTTGTTCCTTCTTCAATTAATTCCTCTAATACTTCATCACGACGTCCAAAAATACATAAACCACTAGCGAGTGCTTCAATATAAGTCATTCCTTGGGTTTCGGATGTTGAGGCGGATACAAAGCAATCAAATGCGGAATAGTAATATGGTACCATAGGTTTATCAATCATGCCGGTAAAATGAACACGATCGTCTACTTTTAATTCTTTTGCTAAGTTTTGATAGAATTCTAAATCTGTTCCTTTTCCAACTATTACCAAATGAATGGATTGATCTTTACATAAACTTAACGCTTTGATTGGAATATCAATTGCTTTTTCTTTGGCAATACGACCTACAAATGTCACAACATGATCGTCTTTTGTTAGATTTAAAGAAGATCGAATAGATGCCAATATCGATGGGTCTAATTTACTTCGATCGAAGTGACTTAAATCTAATCCTGTTGGAACTACAAAAATAGGTGAAGTAGCACCGTATTCCAATAATCTATTTTTAGTTTTTTGACTTGGAGCAATAACCGCTTCACTGTGATTTACCCAATATTTGGAAAACTTACGAATAATAAGTTTCTCTCCTTCGTCTACTAGTTCAATGTCTAATGGATTTAAATAATGTGTATAGTCTTCATACATTGTATGATATGTATAAACAATAGGAATTTGGCATTGTTTAGCCATAAGACGAGCAAACATTCCAATTCCTGCTTCTGTATTTATATGAATGATATCTAAATTCATTTCATGAATATATTCGGCTCCTTTAAATTGAATAGGACTCGATAATTTATATCCATAAAACTTCTTTAATTCAATTCCTGGTAACCGTAAAATATGATCGGAATAATCAATATTTGTACCTTTATGATTACTAATCACAAATACGGTATGTCCTAATTTCTCAAGTGCATCTTTTAGTGTTGCCACACTAGATACAACCCCATTAATATCGGGATAATAAGCATCTGAAAATAATCCTATGCGCATAGTAACACCTCTTTCAAGTATAAATAATATAACAAAATACTCTTAACTTTCAATGAACAAAATCTTAAAAAAGAACAAAACCGGCATAGCCGGCTTTGTTCTTTAAGAAAGGGAATTTGATTATGAAGGGTTATATTAACCCCGTCTCAATTATTGCATACAAAAGTGCGATTGTAAATGCGAAATATTACATTTTCGACAAATTTCATACAAAAAAGTACAAAAAAAAAGACCTATTGGCCTTATTTTGTCGTTTTTCTTTTCTTACTATCATCGAACATTTTTATTTTTCTTTGTACGCTTTTTTTACCATTACGATGAGATAGAAAAACTAGTAAAGTAAATACACCACACAAAATAGATCCAATTAATCCAGCCCATTTTGCGAATGTTCGAAAAGCTTCTGGTGCATTAGGAATTAGTGGATCAACCATTCCAGTCCAACCATAAATTGCCAAGGCAATGAATACGACTGTAAAAATACAACCATTACGAATCCAGTTTCCTAATTGTTTTAGTAATTCATATTCTCTTTGAATATCCGATGAAAGCATTTCTCTTTCTTTTCTTGATAATTGCATACAATACCTCATTTCTAAAAAAGAGAAGGGGTGAGTCCTTCTCTTCAAGTTAAAATTATCTTTGTTTAGTCTATTATCCTAAAATTCCGATTACAGATCCAACGAATCCTACGACTACCATCAATAATAAACATTTAACAGGTGACATACCTTTCTTAGCCATTAAGTACCAGCATAATAATACGAATACGCATGTCAATAATTTTGGATAAGCTTCATCCAATTTTTGTCCTAATGTAATGTCTACACCTTCTGAGTTTTGAGCGATAACAATATTAGTTGAAATGTTAACCCAAGCAGCAGCCATAGCACCAACGATAACTTGACCCATTGTGATTACAGCGTTACGGAATGCAGTAGCACGATCCCCAACTAATAATTCAACAGCAGATCCACCTAAGTTGTAACCTAAGAAATAAATGTAGTGTTGGAACCAAATAGAAGTAGCGTTCCATACAACGATATAGAAGATAGGACCGATAGCAGATCCACCTTCAGCGAATCCTAAAGCAATACCTAATAAAATTGGAATATATGTACCAACGATTAATGAGTCACCGATACCAGCTAAAGGCCCCATAAGACCAGCACGGATACCATTGATCATTTCATCATCGATTCCTTCAGCACCATTAGCACGAGCTTCTTCCAAACCAGCAGTAATACCAACTACGATACAACCAATTTGTGGTTCAGTGTTGAAGAATGGATAGTAAGTTTGCATTTTTTCACATTGTTCTTCATGTGATGGATACAATTCTTTAATGATAGGTAACATTGACCACATGTATCCAAATGTTTGCATGTGTTCGTGAGAGAAACATGTTAAGTTTCCATACCACCAACGCCAGAAGGAACTATTTAAAGTTTTCTTAGAGATTTTTTTCATGATTAAATGTCCTCCTCTTCATCTTCAACAACAGCTGTAGCTGCTCCTAATTTAGCCATTGACATTTCGTATTTAATTAATGCGAATACAGCACCGATACAAGTAGCACCGATTAATGTTAATCCCATTGAAGCTGCCAATGTGAATCCAAATAAGAAGTATAATAAGTCAGTTGTTTTGTCGATAACTGATTTTAATAAGATAGCGATACCAACAGCAGGTAATACTGAACCAACTGTTAAGATAGCTTTAACGTACCAAACATCAGTTGATAAGTTTTCGAATAATGTAGCAACGGCACCAGATCCATAGTAGCATAATAATGTACATGGTAAGAAAGATAATACGAAGTGTGAAATTAATGGGAATAAAGCATCAACTTTACCAACAACTTCTAAGTTACCTTTATCTAATTGAGCCCATCCATAGTGTTGCCAGATTAAGTTCATCATAGCAGTACCATAGAATAATGTAATACCGATAACACCTGTCATAGCTGAAATAGATGATGATAATGCGAATGCTTCATCTCCACCTAAATCAAGACCAGCAGCTTTAGCTCCAACGTAAGCTAAAGGAATACCGATGTAAGAAACAGCACGTAAGTCAGATGCAACAGTTCCACCAGGTGTAACTAATGCGATCCACATAACTTGCATTGGGATACCAATTTGAATAACACCAGAAACATCGCCCATGATTAATCCAACGAATAATGAAGCAACCAATGGTCTGTTTAATGTGTAGTTACCAACAGTAGTTCCTAAGCAAGCAATTGTAGAAGCAGCTGTACAAGACATAATACCAATTAAAATTGCTTGAAGTAAACTCATAAATCTTCTCTCCTTTTTCTATAAGTTTTATATCAAACCCACTATTCCACTCACCTTCATAGCGGTATCTGACCAATTAAATTATTTTTTGGGACTAGTAACCAAATTTACCTTTGAATTTATCCCAAGTTCCAATTGAACTTTCTTTAATTAAAGCGAATTCAATTTCATATCCTTTTTGAGAAATAGCTTCTAATGCATCCGCTTCTTCTTGAGTAATTGATTGGTTTTGACCTAATTTTGTAGCACCTGGACGATCATTACATGGTCCAATGATTAAACGTTTAACATCATTTGGTACAAATCCAAAATCAACTAATAATTCTTTCATATCAATTGGGTTTTTAGTGATTAAGAAATATTTTTTTGGAGAATCAAATACTTTTTGTGCACTTTCTTTGAAGTGTTCTTTTGTCCAAACAAATACTTTTTTATCTGTACTAGCTTTAAATGATTGTGCTAATACTGGAGTAGTAGCAGCTTTATCGTTTACTGCTAAGATTCCGTCACAAGGATATTCTTTTGACCATCTTGTAACGATTTGACCGTGGATAATACGATCATCAACACGCATAAATGTAATCATTATTTTTCCTCCTATAGATGATTATGTTAACGACTTGCGTTAATGCCTATTATAGATCTTCATCTTCGTCGTTCGCTTCAACAACGAAATCAGTTAATCCCATTCGACCTTCGCTTAATAATACTTCTTTTAAAGCAGCTAAGTCATCAAAATTATCTTTCATTAATACAGCTGTAATAGCTAATGGCATGTTCATTCCAGCGATGATTAAAGTATTATCTAACATACCTTTGTCACTTAATACATTTAATGCATTTGTAAATGGAGAACCACTTAAGATATCTGCTAATAAAATAATTTGATCATCAGCATTAATATCTTTTACTAATTCTTTGAAGTTTTCGGCAAATTGATCTGCACTCATATCTTCTTTTAAACTAGTAGATAATACATCTTCACGGTTTCCAGTCATCATGCGAACTGCTGAATGTAAACCTGGTGCAAATTCACCATGAGATACCATAATTACATACTTCATATTATTTTCCTCCGAAATCTCTTTATCCTAAGTATAGTGCACTTGAGATGATTAATCAAGCGCTTTCATTTATTTTTCACATAATTCACACAATTTGTGATTTTCTTAGCGTTTGCTATTTGTTACATAAACTTGTAAAATTTTTGCATTACGCCATCATTTTTTGAATTATGAAAACAATAATAATAGCTACAATCGGAATCACAAAGATAACCGCATATCCTCTAAACACTCGCTTTGAAAGTTTTTGATATCCTGCATCATCATAGTAATACAAATCATTATCAGTATGCCCTACAACACCTTGTTCCACCAAGTTGGAAATAGTATAACTGATTGTAGCTGTAGTAAGTTTTAAATCTTTAAATTTAGAAACTGGAATGGCTGTTTGTTCACTAACAGCTCCATTTTTCTTAAACACATCTAAAACCATTGTTGCAGCCGTAGCCTTAGCACTGGTCCCTCTTTTTTTAGACATTATGTTTCTCCTTTTGTTTACTCTTTTTCTTTTCTCTACGAGTATGAGTACATTCCTCAAGTTTTAATCCTAATTTCTTAGAAACCTCGAATTTTTCTCCATCGGCCATTAAAATACGAATGTTCTTAAACAAACTTCTCTTTCTAGCTTCAAAGCGAACCATAGAACGGAAACGATAAATCTTATCAACATAGAAGATACCTTCTTCAATAAAGAAACAACGTTTACGTACATACGTTTCAAAAGCCAATCCCACAAAAATAATACCAATACAAAAATAAGCCAATACCACATAAAATCTTTGATCTACTGTTGTATTTGCATAACAATAGAACGCCATCACAAAAGAAAAACCAGCTAATACTCCTGAAGCAATCCATAAAAAGCCATTATCAACGTATAATGTATATTTTTTATGAACTTCTTTAAAGTTCGCAAATTTCTTTTGGAAGGTCACAAATAAGCGAATGCTTTTATAGGTAGTATATCCTGTATATCCAACAAAGATCAGACCCACTACTAACTTCACCCATAAAGCGTCCATACTCTCTCTCACTCCATTCATTTTTTACGTTTCAATTGTGAATATTATAACATTTATAACGAACACTGTAAAACGATATTACTTTTTGAAAATACAAAAAAAATAGGGATGACTCCCTATTTAAAAGCACGTTTAAAACGATCAAAAACAGATTCTGATTGTCCATCACGAAGTTCTTCATATAATTCACGTTCTTTACGAGTAAGTTTCTTAGGAATTTCAATTGAGACTTCTACAAATTGATCTCCTGTACCACGTGCTGTTTTAACACCTTTTCCAGCTAATTTAAAACGTGTATTAGGTTGTGTTCCTTCTGGAATATTTAATTCACATTCTCCATATACAGTTGGAACATCAATTTTACATCCTAAAATCGCATCTAATGCACTAATAGGAACCGAAATATTGATATTATTTCCATCACGTTTAAATGTAGGATGAGAACGAACTAAGATTTCTACATATAAATCTCCGTTTGGGCCACCATTTTGTCCACGTTCCCCTTTTCCACGAATACGAAGTTGTTGTCCTGATTGAATTCCAGCTGGAATTTTGATATCCACTTTAACTTTCTTGTGTTCATATCCCATTCCATTACAAGTATGACACTTACGTGTAACACGTTTTCCTGTTCCTTTACATTCTGGACAAACACTTTGTTGTTGAACAACACCAAATAAACTTTGTTGTTGCGTTACAACATATCCAGAACCATTACAACGACTACAAGTTACAATGTCACTTGGACTTTGTGCTCCTGTTCCTTTACAATTTGGACATTGTTCATCTACATCCAAAGAAATTGTTTCTGTCTTTCCTTTAATCGCATCCATGAAATCAATGTGCAATTGCATATAGCGATCTTGACCAGCTCGAGGTGAATTCGAAGCTCTTCTTGAACCACCAAAACCAGATCCACCAAAGAAGGATGAGAAAATATCATCAAATCCACTGAAATCAGAAAACCCTTGATTGAATCCTTGTTGTCCAAAAGATCCATCGACTCCCGCAAATCCATATTGATCATATGCCTTACGTTTTTGTTCATCACTTAAAACTTCATATGCTTCATTGATTTCTTTAAATTTATCCTCGGCACCTGGTTCTTTATTTCGATCTGGATGATATTTCATGGCCAATTTACGATAAGCCTTTTTAATTTCATCTTGTGAAGCTCCCTTAGATACCCCAAGAACCTCATAGTAATCTCTTTTATTATCTGCCATGTTTAATCCTCCTTTAAGCACCACAAAGTTCTAGCAAAGCTAGAACTTTTTTAATTTTTATTAGTGTTTTTCTGTAAATTCAGCATCAACTACATCGTCATCTGGATTTGATCCTTGACCTTGATTTTGTTGATACATTTGACTAGCAGCCATTTGTGCAGCTTGTTCCAAAGCATCTAATTTAGATTTAACTTCATCCATGTTGTTTTCATCTAATGCTTTTTGTAAATCATCACGAAGTTGTTTAACTTGTTCAGCTTGGTTCGCATCGATTTTGTCTTTGTTGTCTTCTAAAGTTGAATCAACTTGAGCAATGAAACCTTCTGCACGGTTACGTAAATCAATTTCTTCTTTACGTTTGTCGTCTTCCGCTTTATGTTCTTCTGCTTCACGAACCATACGATCGATTTCCTCATCACTTAAACCACTAGAGTTTTGAATAGTGATTGATTGTTCTTTACCAGTTCCTTTATCTTTTGCAGAAACATGTACGATACCATTGGCATCAATATCAAATTTAACTTCAATTTGAGGAACCCCACGACGAGCAGGAGCAATACCATTTAATTGGAAGTTACCTAATTCTTTGTTGTCATTTGCCATTGGACGTTCACCTTGTAATACACGAATATCAACGGCAGGTTGGTTATCAGCTGCAGTAGAGAATACTTGTGATTTACTAGTTGGAATTGTTGTATTACGTGGAATTAATACAGTCATAACTCCACCCATTGTTTCAATTCCTAAAGATAATGGTGTTACGTCTAATAATAATACATCATTTACATCACCAGAAATAACTCCACCTTGAATAGAAGCACCCATAGCTACAGCTTCATCAGGGTTAACTGAATGATTTGGTTGTTTTCCTAACGCATTACGTACAGCTTCTTGAACAGCAGGAATACGTGTAGAACCACCTACTAATAATACTTGATCGATATCATCTTTAGATAATCCAGCATCTTTTAATGCGTTGTTGATTGGGATTAATGTACGATCAACTAATGATTTAGTCATAGCATCGAATTTAGCACGAGTTAATGTTGTATCTAAGTGTAAAGGACCAGCAGCTCCCATTGAAATGAATGGTAAAGAAATTTGAGTTTGTGATACACCACTTAAATCTTTCTTAGCTTTTTCAGCTGCTTCTTTTAAACGTTGCATTGCCATCTTGTCTTTAGATAAGTCAACACCGTTGTCTTTCTTGAACATATCGATCATCCAGTCAACTAATACATTGTCGAAGTCATCTCCACCTAAATGAGTATCTCCGTTTGTAGATAATACTTCAAATGTACCATCAGCCAAGTCTAAGATAGAAACATCAAATGTTCCTCCACCTAAGTCATAAATTAATACTTTTTGTTCTTTATCTGTTTTATCAATACCATATGCCAAAGCAGCAGCAGTTGGTTCGTTGATAATACGTTCAACTTCTAATCCAGCAATACGACCTGCATCTTTAGTTGCTTGACGTTGAGCATCGTTGAAATATGCAGGAACAGTGATAACAGCTTTTGTGACTTTTTCACCTAAATAATCTTCAGCATATCCTTTTAAGTATTGAAGAATCATAGCAGATACTTCTTGTGGAGTATAGCTCTTTCCTTCAACTGTAACTTTTTCATTTGTACCCATTAAACGTTTAATAGAACTAATTGTATTTGGATTTGTAACAGCTTGACGCTTAGCAGCATCTCCGACAATACGTTCTCCATCTTTAAAAGCAACAACACTAGGAGTTGTACGATTTCCTTCTGGGTTAGGAATTACTTTACAATCTTTTCCTTCCATTACTGCAACACAACTATTTGTTGTACCTAAGTCAATACCAATAATTTTTGCCATATTAATTTCCTCCTTTATTCACTAACCTTTACTAAGGCCGGTCTTAAAATTCTATCTTTTAACATGTAACCTTTTTGTAAAACTTCTAATACGATACCAGATTCTGTTCCTTCTTGTTTTTCTTGCATAAGAGCTTGCATCGTATTGTGATCAAAAGGTTTTCCTTCTGCTTCAATTTCTTTAACGCCTTCTTTATCAAGTACAGAAAGGAATTGATTATAAATCATTTCAAATCCCTTTACATAATTCAATAACGTTTCATCCTCTGTTTGTACTTTCAAAGCCATTGCCATGTTGTCGACAATTGGAAGAAGCTCTAAAGCCGAATCCTTGAAACGATATTTCTTGGCATTATCTGCTTCCTTTGTTAGGCGTTTCTTTAAATTTTCTGTATCTGCATATGCACGAGCAAAATCATTTTTTAATTTTGAAACCTCTTCTTGAAGGCTTTCAATCAAAAGATCTTTTTCATCTTTTTCAACTGTTTCTTTTGTTTCTTCTTTTATTTCTTCAGTTTCTTTTTCAACTGTTTCTTTTACATCTTTTTCTTTTTTACTCATTCTTTCCACCTCCCTTTTTTTGATCATCGTCAAATATATCTTCAATCACATTTGTCATATAATCCATCAAACCAACAACCTTTGAATACTGCATACGATTTGGTCCAACTACCATCAATTCACCTTCTTCACCTTGTGAATACTTGAATTTAGCACGAATAACTGAACAATCACCAATTTGTAAAAGCTCTTTTTTGTTTCCAATGCTGATGGCATTTTGTTCCTCCGAATGCGTCCACTCACGAATTAATTGACCATTTTCCAATGTGTTCAAGAATTCTTTAAGTCGATTCATATCACTAAATTCTGGATGATACAACATATTTGAACGACCTGAGACTTTTACTTTTTCTTGCGCAAATCTCATAAACGCTGTCACAAACGCTTGAAATAAAACTTCATGTCTTACCAAATTAGCCGCCATCAAAGGATGAATTTCATTCATTTTTTCTTCAAGTTGACTAATTGGCGTTCCAATTAATTGATCATTCAATAAATCCGTACACTTACGAATATCTTCTAGTGAAACATCTTCTTTGAACTGGAATACTTTGTTTTCCGTATGTCCTTGATCTGTCACAAATATCGCAACAGCACTTTTTGAATTAATAGGAATTAATTGAATGTTTTGAAGTTTTTGTTCTTCACATTCAGGACCCAGTACAATACTCGTTAAATGCGTCATCTGCGATAAAATATCACAACTCTTATCAATGACATCATCTATTGAGTAATGACGATTTGAAAAATAAGTCTGCAATGTCTGTTTCGTTGGAACATCCAAATCCGTTTCCATTAAGTTTTCGACATAATACCGATACCCTTTAGAACTCGGAATACGACCACTTGAAGTATGTGTTTTTTCTAGTAAACCACATTTCTCCAAAGTTGCCATTTCATTTCGAATTGTCGCCGACGAAACCGGGAAATCCAATAAATTCATCAAAGTTTTCGAGCCAATCGGTTCTGCTGTACGAGTAAATTCTTCAACAATTGTTTTAAAAATAACATTTTGTCTATTTGTTAGTCCCATACGCTCCTCCAATCTAGCACTCATTACCTTTGTCTGCTAACAGTATAGCATATTTTTTAGCACCGTCAATATTTTAGTGCTAAAAATTATTTTTTTCTTTTTCCATCTGATACAATAATAAAAAAAGGAGGAATTTATTATGTTTAAAGAAACAAACATATCATCTTTATCATTTAATCCATTTGATAAAATCGGAAAAGAATGGTGCTTGATTAGTGCTACCAGCCAAGGAAAAACCAATACCATGACTGCTTCATGGGGTGCTTTAGGTCATTTATGGAACAAAGACATTGCCATTATCTTTATTCGTCCACAACGATACACCAAAGAATTCATTGACGCTTCCGATACTTTTTCTATTTCATTCTTTGAAGGTCATCATACAGAATTATCATACCTAGGAACAAAATCAGGAAGAGATGAAAATAAAATTGAAAACGTACACTTTGATGTCATTGATTTAAAAGGAACACCTACGTTCAAACAAGCAAAAGAAGTTTTCGTTTGTCGTAAACTATATGTTGATTCCTTAAAAAAAGATAGTTTCTTATTTAAAGAAATATATGATAAAAACTATCCAAATGATGATTTACATATTGTATATATAGGAGAAATAGAAAAGGTATATATCAATGAATAAAATCATTCACCTTAACACGAATATATATGGAGCCACAACACTAAAAGATATAAAAGCCCCTGAACAAAATAATATGGCCCTTCATGTTTGTTTAAACAGTGAAGACGTTATGAAAAATCGAAAAGAACTCGAAAAAGAAACACTTCCTTTAGAAAATTGGGTTTTACCATGGCAAAAACACACAGCCAATGTACAACGTGTTTCTATTTGTGATCATGGTAAAGGTGCTTATACAAAAGAAGATAGTATTCTAAACGTAGATGCTCTATATACCACAGAACCTAATACTTTAATTGGTGTCTTCACAGCGGATTGTGTTGGTGTATTAGTTGTCGATGAAACCACTCCTTGTGTTTGCGTAATTCATTCTGGTTGGAAAGGCACTGCACAAGGAATTGTGGACAAAGTTGTTAAGGAGTTAATATCAAAAGATTTACTTCATCCCCAATTCACCAAAGCTTATTTTTCTCCTAGTATTTTATTTGATTCTTTGGAAGTTGGTATGGAAGTCATTGATTTGATTCATAATTTAGACTTTGATGTCGAACCATTTATTCGTTATATGCCCCATCAAAAAGCTTATTTAGACAATCAAGGTCTTTGTATACAAATGTTAAAAAACAATGGAATTACCCAAATTGTACCTAGTACAATGGATACTAAAAAAGAAATTGAAACTTGTTTTAGTTATCGAAATAATAAACAAACCGGTGAGCATTTTACTTTTGGTTTTATAAAGGAATAAATATGTCAAAAAGAAAAGATGAACGTCAAGTTAAGATTCGTAATATATTATTAAAAGAAAATCGTATCAAAATATCTGAACTTGCCAAGCTTTTAGATATTACACCAGAAACACTACGAAATGATTTAAATGAATTAGAAGATCAAAACATTGTCATTCGCGAACACGGATATGCTCGTTTAGACAACTCATTAAGTGAATTACCTGTTTATCTTCGTTGGCAAGAAAATCAAAAAGATAAAAAGATGATAGTTTATCGTGCTTTTCAAGAATTAGAAGACGGTCAAGTTGTTTATTTAGATTCTGGAAGTACCATTCTTTTAGGAATTCCATATATTTCTATGAAAAAAGATTTAACCATCATTTCCAATTCCCTTCCCTTAGCTTTAGAATGCGCTAAGATGAATTTAAATATTATTTTTGCAGGTGGAAGTGTATTAAATGAAGGGCTTCGTTGTTATGGTCACTTTGCCGAAGAAATCATAAATCACATGCACATTGATGTTGCGATTCTTGGAACCGATGGCATTTTAGGAAGTAATGGTTTTACTACAAATACAATTCATGAAATTGGTTTTAAAAGACATATTATTAATCAATCTAAGAAAATCATAACGGTATGTGATCAATCTAAATTTGAAAAAGAAGCTCCTTTTAAATATTGTAGCTTCAATGAAACCGATTTATTGATTACCAATCAAATCACAAACGAACAATATCAACGAGTCAAAGATATTAAAAATATTATACAAGTAAAGGAGGCTTAATTAGCCTCCTTTGCACTCCATATCGTATTTAACACAACTGCTAAAATAATAACAGCTGAACCACATAACGCATAAGCTCCTACGGTTTCTCCATAAAATAAGAATACCCAAATTGGATTCATTACCGCTTCTAATAAACCAATTAAAGAAGTAGTAACAGGATTGGTAAGCTTAGATCCTTTAGAGAAGAAAATATAAGCCAATCCAACTTGGAAAACACCCAAACAAAGTAAAGAAATTATCGATGTTGTATTGCCATAATCAATTTGATTTAAGAATGGAATCGAAATCAAAAACGACAACAAGAAACCTAACATACTAGCGTCTTCACTACTTGCCTTTGGTAAAGAGTTAATAAAGAACACTCCTGAGAAACTAAGTCCTGCACAAATCGCAAGACAATTTCCAATAAGTTTTCCACCATCAATTTGATCAAAAAAGAATAATACCATTCCTGAAAAAGCCATGACAACTAATAAGAATTCTCTTGTTGATGGTAACTTCTTTTTATATAGACAATCCCATATCAATACAAAAATGGGAGCTAAATATTGTAATACAATGGCATTGGCTGCAGTCGTCATTTTATTTGCCATAACATACAACGTATTGGTCAACATTAAACAAATTCCTGCGGATACAACATAGCGATTGATCTTGATTTTAAGTCCTTTCTTATAAATAAAAAATAAAATTAAAGCTATTAAAGATCGTGCTCCATTAATCGCAATGGGATTTCCTGTGATATATTTGATTAATATACCACCTGTAGACCACAAAAAAACCGTAATTAAAATATATACATACCCTCTATTTTTCATAGAAAAAATTTTATCAAAAACATTTTCTATTTACAATAACACTTTAAAACCCAATATCCTTTATCTCTTACAATTCTTTCCACAACACATCCCTTTTCTTCTAAATAATTCATAGCACTTTGAGCACCGTGTTGTTTACGAATCACAATATATAAATTTCCTTTTAAGTGTTCAATGCATTGATCAAATAAAGAATAAATTACTTTTTTTCCTGTTCGAATAGGAGGATTTAATACAATGCAATCAAACATTCCATCTTCTGTACAAATTCCATCTTGGCATTTAATTGTAGCTTTACAATGATTGTTTTTAATATTTTGCGAAGCTAAAGAAACCGCTCTTTCATTAATATCAATCATCATGATTTCACTGTTCCAATTCGAAGCTAAAACAACTCCCACTGGACCAATTCCACATCCTAAATCTAGACAACGAGATGGATTTTTTTCTTCTTTTAATACACTTTCTAATAATATTTTTGTTCCCGTATCTAATTTATCTTTTGAAAATACGCCTGTATTTGATTGAAGTTGATATTCTTTGTTTTGAATTGTGAAATGAATTTGTATTGGTTCATCTTTTAAATTTTTATCATTTTCAAAATATTGACTCATGGCTTGATTATACCAAATAAAAAAGAGGATATACAATCCTCTTATTCAGCTTTTGATTTTTTAGAAGTTGTCTTTTTCGTTGCTGCCTTTTTAACCGTTGTTTTTGTGGCAGTTGACTTTTTAGTTGTTGCCTTTTTCACTGTTGTTTTCTTTGCAGTTTTTTTAGTTTCAACTTCTTCTACTTTTGGTTTTGGTCTTTGATGACGAACTTCATAAACACAAGCTCCTAAAGATGGTACATCCACTTCAATTGTATATGGAAGATTATGCATCTTCATTTTCATTGATTGATATACTTGTGGTTCACTATTTGGGATGTTTCCATTGTATTTAGCCCATTGTGTATTGATAATTTCTTTATATTTTCCTTTGCGTTCAACACCAAATTGTTGATTTTTATACGCATTTGTAGAGAAATTCAAAATCACAACATAGTCACGAGTTGATCCTTTACGAATATAAGAATACATATTTTGTTTATTATTATCCGCATCAATCCATCTAAATGATTCCCAACTATAATCATTTTCAAAGAACGCATCATTTTTAGTATATAAAGCACCTAATTCCATAAATAATTTTTCAAAACTATCATGCATAGGCATTTCACGTAAGAACCAGTCACAAGTCTTGTTTTCATCCCATTCACGCATTTGACCAATTTCATTTCCCATGAAATTTAATTTTTTACCAGGATGCGTAAACATGTAAACATATAAAGCACGAGCTTGGGCAAACTTATCATTGTAATTTCCCCACATTTTATTCACAATAGTTGCCTTGCCATGAACATTTTCATCATGACTAAATGGTAAAATGAATCGTTCTGAATAGAAATAAGCCATTGAGAAATTGATTTTATTATGATGCCATTGACGATAAATAGGATCCATTGCCAAATACTTCAAAGTATCATTCATCCATCCCATATCCCATTTATAATCAAATCCAAGTCCACCTTCTGAACTAGGACGCGTAACATTTGGGAAATCCGATGAGTCTTCGGCAATCAACATAATTTGACCGTTATGTGCTTCATTTAATAAATAATTCATACGTTTCAAGAAGAAAATAGCTCCTTCATTTGCGCCACGGTCTTTATTTCCTTTCCAATAAATGGCATTACTAATGGCATCCATTCTTAATCCATCAAAATGGAATTCTTCTAACCAATAGTTTGCGGCACTCATTAAGAAAGAACGAACTTCTTCACGCCAAAGATTGAAGTTTAATGTACCCCATTCTGAATATGCATCTTCCGGTTTATCGTATTCATACAAAGGAGTTCCATCATAATAACGAAGCGCAAAGTTATCAGTAACAAAATGAACAGGCACAAAGTCCATAATGACACCAATTCCCGCTTCATGTAACGCATTAACAAAATGTCTTAATTCACTAATTGTTCCATATCGTGCAGTAGGTGCAAAGTAACAAGTACATTGATATCCCCATGAACCATCAAATGGGAATTCACATAATGGCATAAATTCAACATGTGTAAATCCATGTGTTTTACAGTGTTCAATTAAATTTTGTTCAATTTCATGGTAGTGAAGGAAATGATCAATTGGTTCCCCTTCTCTTGTTCCATCGCCTTTCATCCATGAACCTAGATTAAGTTCATAAATATTAATTGGTTGATCAAATCCCTTTGAACGTGTTTTCATCCATTTTTGATCTGTCCAATTGTGTGTTTCTAAAGAAGCAACGATACATGCATTATTAGGTCTTAATTCTGAGCGGAATGCATATGGATCGATTTTATCAACGATTTCACCACTTGCTTGTTTTACTCGAAATTTATATTTATCTCCTTCTTTTGCTTCTTTAACAGTACAATGCCATACCCCATTTTTTTCTTTATACATGTAGTCTTTTGTGCCATCCCAATTATTAAAATCACCGACTACTGCAATTTCTTGAGCATGAGGGGCATATACACGAAATGTAACGCCTTCTGATTCAAGGTGTGCTCCAAAATATTTGTAGGCTTGAATATCTCTTCCTTGAAAAAAAGCCTCTAAGCTATACTCCATATTTTTTCTCCTTCTTTTATTAAATTATATAACAATTTGTATCTATCGCAAAATAAAAAGACAATTTAAATTGTCTCTTTGAATTGTTTTAAAATATTTTCTAAATCTTGTAGTGACTCCATATTCGAACACAAATTTTTGAAATAATGTGAATTAGGAAGTCCTTTTAAATACCAAGAAGCTAAGCCTCTCATTTGATGAATCGCAACTTTTTCACCTTTACTTGCACATAAATCCTGCGCATGTTGCATACAAATCGCAATGCGATCATCAATGGTAAAAGTATGATGTTGTCCAGTAAGACGATCATTGATTTCTTGAATTAAGAAAGGATTTCCAATGATTCCTCTTCCAATCATTACACCATCACATCCAGTTTGTTCCATCATCAAAAAGAAATCATCCACCGTTTTAACATCACCATTTCCAATCACTGGAATGGAAACCGCTTCTTTTACTTGTTTAATATAATCCCAGTTAGCTTTTCCTTCATACATTTGACTGCGTGTACGACCATGAATCGTAATGGCACTAACACCTGCTTCTTCCATAGCCTTGGCCATTTCAACACAGTTAATATGCGCTTCATCAAATCCTAGTCGCATTTTTACTGTCACTGGTTTAGATACAGATTGTACTACTTGACTCATTAATTCTTTTGCATAGTCCACATCTTTCATTAAATAAGAACCTGCTTTTGCTTTAATGACCTTATTAACAGGACATCCCATATTAAAATCGATAATATCACAATCCGTTTGGGTATCTAAATACTTAGCACCATATAATACCGTTTCAATGTCATGTCCAAATAATTGAAAACTTAAAGGATGTTCATATTCATCACTTACACACATTTCAATTGTTTTTTTAGATTGATAAAACAAAGCTTTATCACTGACCATTTCATTGCATACTAAACCCGCACCAAATTGTTTGGCAATTTTACGAAAGGCAATGTTGGATACCCCGGCTAAAGGAGCAATCACAATGGGATTATCGATGTGTACATTCCCAATATCAAACATGTTTCGACTCCAATATTTTCATTAAATCTTCTTTCGTGAATGTATATCTTTCGTTACAAAAATTACAAGTGACCTCGCATCCATTGTCTTTATCAATCATATCTTGTATGTCTTCATCTTTTAATACCGCAAGTCCACTTGCCATTCTTTCTTTTGAACATGGACAAGAATAATGGATTTCTTGATTTGATAGAATATTAACTTCTCCAAAAATATCAATTAATAATTGTTCCAATGTTGAATCATCGTATTCAAGCATTAAAGTAGACATTGGTTTTAAACCACCAATAATATTTTCACAAATTAAAATATCTTCTTCCGTTGCATCTGGTAACATTTGGATAATTAATCCCCCCGCGCTGGCAACTCTTCCATCGGTTCCCATTAATACACCTACACTTACAGCGGTTGGTGTTTGTTCCGAAAGGGCAAAATAATACGCAAAGTCTTCGCCAATTTCTCCACTTTGAAGTTGTACTGTACCTGTGAAGTTATCTTGCATATGAAGATTTTTAGTAACTGTTAAATATCCATCACATCCTACAACCGCTCCGACATTTAATTTTTGTTCATTGTATAAAACATCTTCCACATGTGGGTTTGATACAAATCCACATACATTTCCATTATAGTAAGCATCCACCATAATTGTTCCAATTGGACCATGTCCATTAATGGTGATATTCAACATTTCTTGTTCATCCTTTAACATGACACCCATCATGCTTCCTACACTTAACGTACGACCTAAGGCAGCACAAGCACATGGATGTAAGTCAAAACGATCTTGTGCTTCTTGGACTAAATCCGTAGTATGACATATAAATACACGTACACGATTTTCTAATACTAATGCACGTACTAATTGATCTTTCATTTCTTTTCCTCCAAAAGAAAAGACGCTATGCGTCTTTTTTCTTTGTTAATTCGTTCATGGCATCATCCAAATCTTTTTGATCTACGCTTGTTGGAATAGGAGGAAGTTCTTCTTCCGGTTCTTGTTCTACTGCTTGAGCAACCACTTCATTTGGATTAGTGATTTGACCATATTCCATCAAGTTCATGATTTCTTCATTTGTTAATGTTTCATATTCATATAATGACTTCGCAATTAAATCCAATAAATCGCGGTTTTCTTCAAGAATTTGACGACATTGTTTTTTACATCCATCTACAATATTACGAACTTCTTTATCAATTTCTTCAGCTACCCCAGCTGAGTAATTACTTCCTTGTGTATAATCACGACCAAGGAATACATTTCCTTGTGGATCTGCATATTGAATAGGTCCTAACGAAGACATTCCATATACACGAACCATATTTTTCGCAATTTTCGTTAATTTTTCGATATCATTGCTTGCTCCGGCACTAACCGCATCTTGTCCAAATACGATTTCTTCGGCAACACGTCCTCCAAGTAAACCAGTGATTTCTGCTAAGAAAGCAGATTTAGTCGGGAACATTCTTTCTTCACGTGGCATCATCAAGTTATATCCACCTGCTTCTCCACGAGGAATAATTGTTACTTTTTGTACTGTATCGGCATCTTCAACTTTCAATCCAATAACAGCGTGTCCAGCTTCATGGTAAGCCACAAGCATTTTGTCTTTTTCAGTGTATTTACGACTTTTCTTAGCAGGTCCCATCATTACACGGTCAATGGCTTCATCTAAGTCATTCATTGTAATTACTTTTTCTTTATTACGAACCGCTAAAATAGCACCTTCATTTAATACATTGGCTAAATCAGCTCCTGAGAATCCAGGTGTACGTTTTGCTAAGTTTTCTAAATTGACATCCGCAGCTAGTTTTTTATTGCGTGCATGTACATTTAAAATTTCTTTTCTTCCTTTTACGTCTGGTAAATTAACAGTAATTTGACGATCGAATCGACCAGAACGAAGAAGAGCTGGGTCCAATACATCAGGACGGTTTGTTGCCGCAATAACGACGATTCCTGTATTATCAGACATACCATCCATTTCAACTAATAATTGGTTTAATGTTTGTTCACGTTCATCGTTTCCACCACCCATACCGGCTCCACGTTGACGTCCTACGGCATCGATTTCATCGATGAAAATAATACATGGGGCATTCTTTTGAGCGTTCTTGAACATATCACGAACACGGCTTGCTCCAGTACCAACAAACATTTCTACGAAATCAGATCCTGAAATAGAGAAGAAAGGCACATTTGCTTCTCCGGCAACGGCTTTTGCCAATAATGTTTTACCTGTTCCAGGAGGTCCTACCATTAAGATTCCCTTAGGAATATGGGCTCCCATATCCGTAAATTTCTTAGGTGTTTTTAAGTAATCAATAACTTCTTTTACTTCTTCTTTTTCTTCTTCACAACCCGCAACATCTTTAAAACGAACTTTTACATCGTTTTCCATACGAGCTCTTGACTTGGCAAATTCAAAGGCTTTGGCATTGGATCCTCCACCCATTTTTGACATCATCATGAAGAAGACAACACAAATAATAATAAATGGTACCATTTGTGCTAATAAAGTAATCCACACTGAATTGGCATCCGGATTAATAACTGAGATTTCTCCTCCATCTTTTGTCAATGTTTCATCTAACCATTCAATATTCGCATCTGTATTTGGAATAATCACGCTATAAGCTGTTGTTTTACCTTTTGATTTATATGTTCCTTCTACTTGAATGATAGTTCCATCAATTGTCACAGATGAATCTTCAAAATCAACTTTTTGAGCTGTTTTCTTGAATTCTGTGAAATTTAAATGTTCGCTTGATGCTGATGTGTTATACATCATCAAAGAAAGAACAATGCAAATAATGAAAATAGTTGGTAAATAATTCAACCATTTTTTCTTCATTCTACATCCCCCTTATTTATTCATATACACTTGGGCTTAATACCCCAACAAAAGGAAGGTTTCTATATTTTTGATTGTAGTCTAAACCATATCCAACTACGAATTCATTAGGAATTGTAAATCCTACATAATCTGCTTCAATGTCTACTTTTCTTCCTTCTGGTTTATCTAATAAAGAAACAATCTTAACATCCGTTGCTCCTTTATTATAAAATACTTGTTTTACAGCCTTAATTGTTTTACCTGTATCAATAATATCTTCAACAATTAATACACATTTTCCATCACATGTGTCATCTAAGTCTTTATTGATTTTTACATCACCAACTGACTTAGTTCCTACATATGAACTCACTTTCATAAAATCAATTTCACAAGGAATTGTGAAACGTTTCATTAATTCCGACATAAAAGGAACACTTCCTTTTAATAATCCTACAATTAATAAAGGTTCTTTAAATTGACTATAATAACTTTCTAATTCAGCTGCTAATTCTTTACAACGATTAGCGATTTGTTCTTCTGAAATTAAAACTCTTTCAATATCTTTGTTTTCCATAAATTACTCCTAAGTTACAAGTTGTATTGTATCATAAACAAATTCGAATTCACACTAAAATGTTCTACATCACAACCGATTTCCGGTACAAAAATAATGTGCTTTTCTTTATTTTCAACAACCAGCCAATTTTGTCTAATATGTCTAGGAATTTTACGATCAATAAAAAAGCGATGGATGTTTTTGGTTCCAAATCGTAATTGAATACAATCTTTTTCTTGTACATTTCGAATTACCAATGGAAAATCATTTTCACTTACTTTCATTCCTTCAATTGTTTTTCCAGAATCCAATAATTTAAATCGATCAAATTCTTGGTAGATTAACGAATCCAATTGAACATAAACGTTCTCTTTTCTTTTGCCACAATACAATTGATTTTGATATCGTTCTAAATAATATTCATTTAATTCAAGATAAATATCTTTTTTTAATTTTTCACATAAATCCAATAAATGCTTTCTAGATAAATGTATATTCATATATTGATATAAATATACATCTAAATAAAACCAGTTATCAGACAAGGAAATCAAATCATCTACTTTAAAAGATTGAAGAAAATACAATGCTTCTTTTCTTTTTTGATTTAAAGCTTCATTTTCAACTTTAATTTGATCACAAATCTTTAATTTATCTTCTTTTGTCATAAAGTCAATTTGACTGTGACGAATTTTATTACGTGTATAATCATTTGTTAAGTTGGATTCATCGATTCCATAACAAACATGGTGTTGAATACAATATTGTTCTAATTCCTTTTTCGTATAAGACAATAAAGGACGCACAATTTCATATTCATTTCGGTTCATTTTTTCTTGAAGTCCATATGCATCGCACAACATATGACGATTCTTTTGAAAGAAATAAGTTTCAATGTGATCATCCATATGATGAGCTACATAAATTTCTTTACAATGATATTGTTGACATAACGATTCAAAAAAATGATAACGAACATTTCTAGCCCAAGCTTGAAAGTTATCACTGTGATCATATATTGGTTTAAGCACATGAAGTAACAATTGATTTTGTTCACAATATTCTTTTACGTATTCTTCATCTCGAAGGGCACTTTCTCTTTTTTGATAATTCACATGGGCTACTACAATATTATATATATGTTTTTGATTCATCATGTCTAACAGAGCCATACTATCGGGTCCACCAGAACAAGCTATAATAATTGTTTTCATGGAAGAATGATAACAAAAAAAAGGGTATTTATCCAATACCCTCGTGAATTCTTTGTTTGATAGCTAAAAATAAAGGACTATCAACGGGAATATGTGCTTTTACATCAATAATTCTTGATGAATTGATCCATTTTGAATCATTTAAATAACACGCACTGACTTTACTCATTCCTTCTATTTTACCTAGCTGCATAATATGGTCTTTTCCATAAATCACTTTTGAATTTGCTCCCGTAATGGGTACTACAAATACTTTTCCTCTTTGAATTGATAAAATCAAACCAAAGTGTAAATACCCAATTTCAAATAAATAAGAATGTCCAAAATCAATGTAACAAATATCCCCGCAACGAATATTCACATTTAAATCCTGACAAGAAAAAACTTCTTTTCTTCGACAGTAATTTAGTTTAGAAACCATATAATCAAATACTTCATTTTCTGATAACGAATTACATAATTCATTTTCTTCTTTTTCTGCCTGCTTTTTTAGAAGTTCTAATTTCTGGTTTTTTAAAACAGTTTGTTTATTCATCATCCATTCTTTTGGTTCCATGCATCTATGATATCAATATAAAATTATAAATATCTTATAATTGTTAATGAAAATAAAATTTTGCTTTAAATTTAGTTACTTTTTCTTTGATACGACGATGTAAACTCAATAACGGATGAAATTTCTCATTAATCATTCCCGATTTTTCAATAAATAATTCTATTCCCAACAATAAAATTAAAATAACAACTAAACCAATGGCACGATTCAACATATAAATAAAAGCACTTAAACCAAATAAAGCAGTAATGGCACACATAATGATAACGGTATTGCCATGCCCAAATTGTTTCATCAATAAATGATGAAGATGACTTTTATCTGCTTGCATGAACTTCATTCCTTTTAAGGTTCGTCTTAATATAGCCGATAAAGTATCAATAATAGGAAGCATCAACAATAAAATAGGAAGTCCTAAGGTCACAATGGTTGAACTTTTAAATCCTAATAAAGAAATAGCAGAAATCATAAATCCCAAAAATAAAGATCCACAATCTCCCATGAAAATACTTGCTGGATGGGCATTATATACTAGAAAACCAAAAGTTGCACTGGCTAAGATGAACGTAATTGTCACTACATCAATGCGTCGTTCGACTAGGGCAAGACATCCTATGACAATTAAAATCACAACGCTCATTCCACCTGCTAATCCATCTAATCCATCAATTAAATTAACGGCATTGGTAATACCGGCAATCCAAATAATTGTGAATAAAACAGTGATAATAGGAATATTAATGGCAAATCCAAATACACGAATCACATCAACGGATACACCATAATAAATCAATACAATGGCTGCTATGATTTCAAGGACAAGTTTAACGCTTGCTTTTAAGTCCACTAAATCATCAATTAATCCCGCAAAGAACATGATACTTCCACCTATGATAATTCCATCCAAGGCTCGATCACATGACACAAACAAAGCCATGGTAATCATAAACGCCAAGTAAATCGCAACTCCACCAATACGACTGATTTTACCATGGTGAACGGTTCTTTCGTTTTCCTGGGCATAGGATTTCGCAATTATTGAGTATCGTTTTATCACTGGGGTAAGGCATATGCTTAAAACCAGTGGCACTATAATAATTTTATAATCAATCATTTCGTCTTTCCTTCATTTTATTCATAATATCGTATTGTGGTGTATTTGTGCAAATGATTGGACATTTGAGTTCATATTTCAAATAAGGTTGTAATCCAAAACAATTTGCCAAGCCCCCACTTAAATAAATACCATTTTCTAATATTTTTTCTTGTAGTTCTAATGAACAAGTTGAAATCATTTGTTTGGTCCATAAAATAATTTGTTTTTCTACTGCTTCAATACAAGGCCATAAATCCATCGAAGATACTTGCACTTTTTCATATTGATTGTATTTATTCATTCCAAAACAAGACAATTTCGCATTTTTATTTTTTAATAAACTCTTAGAACATGCTTCTTTCAACATACGAGCATCTTCCATAGAAATAAAACACTTTGTTTTCTTTAAAACAGTTTGCACAATAGCTTCATCAATTTGATATCCCGCAAAAGGAATCACCTTTTGAAACGATTGTTTGCCATCAATGTTTAATCCAATCAAAGTATAAGAATGACCCGAATGAATATAAAAATGAATGTGTTCTTTCATTAAATCCGCAATTGTAATAAATTCAACACGATAAATTCCTAATTCCTTGGCATAAGAAATCCATTTTTGTTCTTCTTGTTGACTTCGATTCAATAAACAAATCAATACACATGGACGCTTCCATATATGTTTTTCAATATTTAATCCATATTTTAATAATGGCATAATATCTGATAGGATTTTACCTTCACAAAATGGATACTTTACTTTAATTGAATTATTTCGATGGTATACGTATTCTGTAGCTTGCGAGGCAACGGATACAACTTCATTATTTTTATACGCAATAATGCTTTGAAATTGTATTAATTCATCTTTTGATTCATCAAAAATCCGAATTTGATATGCACCGGCATCGATTATATACCATCTATTGAACATACTTATCCTCCAAATCCATTAAATATCGTCAAATCAAGAATGGCTTGTGTTGATAAATACGCAAGCACAAAAGAAAGTAAAAACATTAAAGTAATGACTTTTCCACTCTTTTGAACTTTACAAATTTTTTCAAATTGAATGGAAGAACAAGCATATACACTAACAATAAAACATAGAACAAAGACAATGTACTTCACAAGTGAGTAAATCATTTTCTTCCTCCAATCGATACTAATTTCACAAAATTATATTTCTTTTCTAATTCTTTTTGCGCTTTTTCTAAAATAGAAATATCTTTAGAAAATCCCATCATTGTTGAACCAGAACCAGACATCATAACTCGTTCGATGCCACATTGCTCCATATCATTTTGAATAGTATTTAAAATTGGTTCCATTTCTTTGGCTACTGGTTCTAAGGTATTATTCATGACCTTAAATAACGAAGAAATATCTTTTTGTTCGATTGTTTCTTGAATTAAATTCACATCCACTGACAATGGCTTTTGTTCATGCCATTTTTTAAAAGCTACAGGAGTTGAAATCCCTACTTCTGGTTTTACAAGTAGACAAGGTAAAACTAAATCCGTATCAATGGGTTTAATGATTTCTCCAATTCCTTGTACTCTTGCCCATTGGCTATAGACACAAAAAGGTACATCGGCTCCAATTTGTTTGGCAAGAGATAATTGTTGTTCAAAAGAAATCGATAATTGTTCCATTTCCATAATGGCTTTTAAAACAGCTGCCGCATCGGTAGATCCCCCAGCCATTCCTGACATCATAGGAATATTTTTATGAATTGTCACATGAAAACAAGAAGAAATAGAATATTCTTTTTTTAATAATTGAATCATTTTTGATACGGTATTATTTTCTGGAATCGCATATGTATCACATTCTACTTTATCTTGTGAACTATATACAATTTCAATTTCATCGTATAAAGAAGTCGGTGCCATAATCATATCTAAATCATGGTATCCATTTTCCATAACACCTACTATATCAAGTGCTAAATTAACCTTAGCATATGCTCTAACAATCATAATATCCCTTTCCCACTTCATATAAACGAATAAAGTCTTCTAATGTACATTGTTGTGCACGCGTAGATGGTTCAATATTCGCTTGAATTAAAAGATTTTTAGCTAATTCTTTGTCTTTAACAAAATCTTGGAAGTTATTATAGATTGTTTTTCGTCTTTGTGTAAAACATGATTTGACCATCTTAAAGAACACATCTTCATTTTCTAAGCGATATTTATGATGAAAAGAAAATTGGACAACCATTGAATCTACATTTGGTTTAGGCCAGAATACGTGACGTGAAACATCCATCACTTTTTTCACATCACAACGATATTGAGTAATAACACTTAGAGCATTGTATTCTTTTTCGTTTTCTTTAGCCAAGAAGCGTTCTCCCACTTCCTTTTGCATCATGACCGTAATTCTTTCAATTTTTTCTTTTGCTTCAAACAACTTAAACAAAATTGGTGTTGTGATATAGTAAGGCAAATTTGACGCGAATACGACTTTTTGGTTTTCTTTTCGATATTTTTGAATTTGTTGATCAACATCCACTTTCATAAAATCTTGTAAAATAACTTCTAAATGATCAAAACCAATTTCATTTTCTAAAACCATTGGCAAGCGATCATCAATTTCAAACGCAACCACGTGATTGCTTCTTTCACATAAACACTGTGTTAAAGCACCAATTCCTGGACCAATCTCAAAGACAAGTTCATCTGGGCTTTCAATAGCTGCTTGAGCTATTTTTTCAACGACTTTAGGTTCGATAATAAAATTTTGTCCATATGTTTTCTTTGTGAATACATTATATTTTTCTTGAATTTCTTTTGTTTTTTTAATTGTTGCGATTCGCTGATTCATTTAACTTTTCCTCGATTTCTTGTTTGGAAACATTCATTCCATTTAATCTTTTAAAACATGTTTTACCGTTGCATGGTCCAATATGGAAAAGCTCACAAACTTTAAAACGCTTTTGTGAATTTCCCATTAATCCTAAATCTATAAATTCATCAAATGATAAACTTTCTTGTTGGTTAATAAAAGTAACACAGTTCATTAAAGAATCCCATAAATCTTCTTTACTTGCGTGTTCCACTCCTACTTTTTTTTCTGTGCGTGCTTTTTTCTTATCAATAAACGCATTTTTACATCCTGGTACATATTCATTTATTTGACGGCGAATGTGTTCTCCTGGTGTATCGGGATCGGTAAAGATAATAACGCCTCTTTTTTCTTGTGCATATTTTACTCTTTGAAGCGTAGTTTCATTTACTTGATCGCCTCCTGTTTCAATGGTGTCACATTGAAAATAGGTTTGTAATGTATTGGTATCGTTTTTTCCTTCGACAACGATGATTTCTTTAATTTTATTATTCAAGTCCATATGTAAATCCCTCACCATGTGCTTCGTTCACATTATTTACGATAATAAATGCCGACGAATCAATTTCCATAATTTTTGATTTTAATAACGATAATTGTTTTTGTTTAATTACACACATCACAACAGGATGATATTGTTCTGTATATCCGCCAATTCCATCTAAAATGGTAACGCCTCTTTCCATTTCATTAACTAAGTAATTACGAATATCAATCCATTTATCGGATATAATCATACAATTCAAAGCATTTTCTGTTCCTAATAATACAGCACGATTAATTGCTACACTTGATGTGAAAACCGATAAAATTCCAATTAAAGCTGGCTCTAAGCCATGGATGACTAGACCCAACAAAATTGTCAAAACATCAATAATAGCTACACTATTTCCACTAGAAATATGAGTATATTTATGTAAAATCAAAGCTGGAATATCCATTCCTCCTGTGCTCGCATTTACTCTAAAACAAATTCCTAATCCCAATCCACAAATTAAACCCGCATAAATAGATGCCAAGTATGGTTCCATGATAAAGGTTCCTTCTGGAAAAAAGTCATAGACAATTGAAAATATAGAAATGCCCACTGGATAAACAATCGTTGATAATAGCGTTCTTGCCGCAAATTGTTTTCCCAAAAACAAAAATCCGAGCAAAAATAAACTAACCGTTAAAATATCAATTAATATTACAGAGTCAATCGGAACCAATGGCTGTATGGCAACAACAACTCCGGCAACTCCACCTGTTAAAATATTATTAGGTAATATAAAAAAGGATACTGCTATTGCTACCAGTAAATTTCCAAATACAATCATTAAATATTCAAATATTTTATTTTTATTCTCCATATCAAAAAGATTATATCATTATTTTTAATTTGATGGTATTCTTTAAATAAGAGTGAAGAAAGGAGAAAAATTATGTCTACACCACATAATCAAGCCAATAAAGGTGAAATTGCTTCGGTGGTATTAATGCCAGGAGATCCTTTACGTGCCAAATTCATTGCGGAAAACTATTTAGAAGATGTTGTTTGTTTCAACACCGTAAGAAATATGCTTGGCTATACAGGAACTTATAAAGGAAAGAAAGTATCGGTCATGGGTTCAGGTATGGGAATGCCTAGTATTGGTATTTATTCATATGAATTATATTCTCAATACGATGTGGATACGATTATTCGTATTGGATCAGCAGGAGGATATACACCAGATTTAAAATTATTCGATGTAACTTTAGCACATAGTTCTTATTCAAAATCAAGTTATGCGCAAGTTCAATCCCATGATTTCAATGAAATCCAATATCCTGATGAACAATTAAATCAAAAAATCATGGATTGTGCTAAAAAATTAAACATGGAAATTAAATCGATTCGTATTCATTCTTCTGATGCGTTTTATTGTGAAGATGATTCTTTAATGAAAGAAGCTATTCAAAATGGATGCCAAGCCGTAGAAATGGAAAGTTTTGCTTTATTCCATAATGCCAAAGTATTACATAAAAAAGCAGCTGCCATTTGTACCATTTCAGATTCCTTTGCGTTTGAAGAAATCACGACTCCTCAACAAAGAGAACAGTGTTTTAATGACATGATGAAAATCGCATTAGAAGCTTGTTTATAATGAAAAAAACCAGGTGAAATAGAATCATCTGGTTTTCGTTATTTACATTAAGCTAATTCCTTTTGAAGTTCCAATACGATTGGCACCTGCTGCAATCATATCATCCATATCTTGTGGTGTACGAACCCCACCAGCTGCTTTAATTAATGCTTGATCACCAACAGCTTTTTTCATAACTTCAACAACATGAACATTGGCTCCAGCACTATTAAATCCAGTTGAAGTCTTCACAAAATCCGCTTTGGCTTCTACACATAATTTAGAAACACGTGTAATTTCTTCGTCTGTTAATAAACAAGTTTCAATGATTACTTTTACTGTTTTATCACCTGATGCTTCTACAACGGCTTTAATATCATTTAAAACAACCTCATCATTTCCAGCTTTTAATTCACCGATATTAATAACCATATCAACTTCATCAGCTCCATTGGCAATCGCATCTTTTGTTTCAAATGCTTTGACAGCACTTGTATTGGCTCCTAGTGGGAATCCAATTACAGTACAAACCATAACATCACTGTCTTTCAACAATTCAGCACAATAAGATACCCAATATGGATTTACACAAACCGATGCGAAATCATATTCAATTGCTTCTTCACACAATTTTTTAATTTGTTCACGAGTAGATTCTGGTTTTAATAAAGTATGATCAATATATTTACTTCTTTTCATAAGTACCTCCATCTGTTGTTATTATACTTTATATAAGAAAGGGATTCCAATACATTCAATTGCATTTATTCATACAATTTTTTAAATGACATTCATATTGTCAAAATAAAAGATATAATAAATATGGTGATAAAATGAAAACAATACTCGTACCCGCAAATCTACATTTGCCTATGTATCAAAAACTATTAAAAGAAAATCAAAATCAAATTGATGTTCAAATTATTTCTTTGAATTCTTTTATTTATGATTTAAAAGAAAAACAATATCAAATTTTATATCAATATCAATTAAGAAAAGACATCATATCAAAATCCAACACATACTATGAAAGTATGAATGATTTAACTTTCCTTAAGTCTTGTTTATCTTTTATTCGTTGGTGTAAATTATATGACATTCATAAATTCCCAAAAGATACAAAAAAAGAACAAGACCTAAATGAAATCATTCAAGTGCTATATCCAATTGATACAAAAGAAAATCATATTAAAAAAATAGAAGATATTTCATCGATTCAAATTCTTCGTAAACCTTATTCTGATATGGAAATGATATGGATTCAATATTTATTAGAACACGGTGCATCGTATTATGATACAAGTATAAATCAACACTTTGAATATCATACTTGTGCGAATTCTCGAAAAGAAGCGGAATTGATTTGTCTTGAAATTCTTGAACATGATTTATATGCCAATGATTGTTTTGTATGTACAAACAATGAATCACAAAACCAAGTATTAGCACAAATGATGGACCAATATCATATTCCTTATACTTTTTTGAATACATCTATTTATTCATCCATTGTTCAAGATTTTTATATGATTTTTGATTGGATTTTAAATCCCTCATTAACTACTTTTTTAAGTATGATTCAACTTGTTTTTCCTGCCATTTATAATGATATGAATTTATACTATACAAACTTTCCAGAAAACTTTAAAAATGAATTTCATATGAAAGATTTAGACTATGAATTCAATAATATCATTGATGAATATGATTTTAATCGTTTAAAAAAGGCAGAACAAAGAATTATTGAATGGAATGAAGAACATCAAGAAGTCTATGATTGGACAATTTATGACTTTACTTCAATTTGTCAATGCATTCAAGATCGTCATCCTTTTTACCAACAAGAAGATGTCAATATTTATAAAGCAATCCAAGAAGTATATCGTCAATCTTTGCCTTATTTAAATCAACCTTCTTTATTTCTACAATTCATTGAAACAATGGAAGTCCAACAAACTTCAAGTGAAATTAAAGGGGTATTGATTGGTTCTTTAAAAGATTGTAACGCCATTCGTTCGCATGTATTTATTATGGGAGCGCATACTAAAAACTTCCCTGGCATTCAAATTCATACGAATTTATTTGATGAAGATTATATTCGTCATACCGCCTTGCCTTCTTTACAAGAGCGTTTAGCTTTTCAATTAGATGAAATGAAAAATACTTTATTTTCTATTGAAAATCTATATATTTCCTATGCGCAATCTGATTATGAAGGAAAAAATTATGAACCAAGTCCAGAAATTGAAGATTGGTTTCATAAAAAAGCAGAATTTGTGAATTTAAAAGAAAGTTCCGTGAATGAAAAAATGAAAATGGAAATTCATCCTCAACAAGCAAATCAATTATTCTTTAAAAACACTCGTTTTAGTGTTTCAAGATTAGAAAGTTTTGCGCGTTGTCCTTTTTCTCATTATCTAAAATATGGTTTAAATTTACGTGTTCCTACTTTAGATATTGCCATGAAAGGAACGATTCTTCATTCCATTTTAGAGACATTAACTAAGAAATACCAAAAAGAATATGTTCATGTAGATGAAAAAGAAATTGAAATGGTCATTTCACATGAATTTGATTTTTATCGTAAAGTATATCCAAATCAAAGTAGATGGATTCATGAACAAATTCTTGAATATAAAGAAAAAGTTATCTTAATCTTAAAACAACTTTCTTATTTTGAAGAAAAATGGCATATGAATATTAAAGACGAAGAATATCATATTCAAAAAGAAATTGAATTCGAAGATATGAAGTTAACTTTTACAGGATACATAGATCGCATCGATAGTTCAAATACTAGTTTTTGTATCTTCGACTATAAATCAAGTAAAAAAGAATTAAAACAAGATAATTTTCAGGCTGGTTTATCTTTACAATTATTAACTTATACCATTTATATCGAAGAACAAGAACACCTTCATCCAACCGGATGTTTCTATGTTTCTTTATCGAGTCCATGTATAACGGATTCTGCTTTAAAAGTAAGTTATCCTAGAAGTAAACCAGGTATTGTCGAAGAATCTAAACTCAATTGTTTTAATGAATTCACAAATCAGAAATTCATCAATGGATGGGCATTTGATGGATTCGATAATTATATGGACGATAATTCTTTAGTGGGTATACGAAAAAATACACCGTCTTTTTCAGAGTGTAAAGAACAATGGAATACTGTTATTAATGGTTTATTAACAGATATGAAAAAAGGAAACATTCAATCCCAAATATCTGATCAAAGTGCATGTTCCCTTTGTTCGTTTAGAAGAGTTTGTCGAAACAATCGTCAAATTGTCGCCCAAGTATCTTATATTGATCAGGAGGAAGAATAATGCCTTTTTCACAAGCACAATTAAATGCCATCAACATACGAAATAAAAACGTTATCGTTTCTGCGAGTGCCGGTAGTGGAAAAACAAGTGTATTAGTAGAACGATTAAGTACATTGGTAATTAAAGACCGTATTCCAATTAATACGATTTTAGCTATGACTTTTACGAACGATGCAGCCAGTGAAATGAAAGCTCGTCTAAAAAAAGATCTTCAAAAAAAGAAAGAAGAAAATCCAAGTGATGATTATATTGCCAATCAATTAACACTATTAGAAACTTCTTCTATTTGTACGATTGATAGCTTTTGTCAAAGTTTAGTTAAAAACTATTACTACAAAATTCCTATTTCATTGACAATGGCCACCAATGTTGGTTCCGAATCGGATTTAATGCATGCCTTTAGTATGGCCTATAATCAAGCCGTACAACAATTAGATAGTAAAAGCTATACGCAATTAAAGTTATATTTTAAAGCTCTTGGAAAACAAGAAGAAGACATTAAAAAAGTAATTGAAACTTTAATCAATGTTGGTAAATCTAAACCAAATATGAATGAGTGGTTTAATGAAATCTTAAGTCATTATGATTCTTTAGACATTCAAAGTGAAACTTGGTTTTTCCAATTCTTTAAAGAGAGAATCCAAGCTATGTTGGATATTCTTGATAAATCGATTTCAGAAGTTGAAGCAATGGAAGTTAAAAGCGAGACAACACGAAATAAGAAATTAGATTCTTTTCATATAAAAAAAGAAGACTTATCGATTTGTTTAGAGGAACTCGTTAAGAAAGATTATGTATCTTTTAAAAAAGCTTTTATCCGTTATATAGAACACAGTGATAAATTCCCTGGTACATATAATGGCTATACATTTGATAAAAATTATCTTTCGTTTCAAGAAGAAATTCAAAAGAATTTATTTGATTTAGATACATTTGAAATGGATATTAAAGATAATAAAACAATTGCGAATTCATTGATTCAATTGTGTATTCATACTGATTCTTATTTTGCCCAAATCAAAAAAGAAAAAGAAATCATTGACTTCTCTGATATGGAACACTTTGCTTTACAATTACTTGAAGATAAAGTCATTCAAGAAGAATTAAGAAATAAATACAATGAAATCTTAATTGATGAATTCCAAGATACCAATGAACTACAAGAAACCATTGTTTCGAAATTTTGTCGTGACAACAATGTTTTCCGTGTAGGTGATATTAAACAATCGATTTATGGTTTTAGACAAGCGAATCCTTCTATTATGAAAAATCATATGAATTCAACTTCATTCTATGATTGTTCTTTAGTTCTAGAAGAAAATTATCGTTCGAATAAAAGTATCATTGACTTTAATAATGATTTTTATCAAAAGATTATGAATACAGATTTATTGGGTTCTCAATTTGATGATATTGATATTGCCAAAGTGGGTACTGACCAACAAGTGGATTCTTTAGAACATCCAATTCGTTTTATTTATTGTAGTTCGGAACAAATCAAAAATGATTATCAAGTTAATGGTACCCAAGCTAATAAAATCTGTGAAAATAATCGTTATCATTTTATTGCGCAATCAATTTTAGAAGACATTAAAAAAGGAAAACAATTCAAAGATATTTGTATTTTATTAAGAAGTCGTACACATTTAGAAGATATTAAAAACTGTTTGGAATCGTATAATATTCCTGTTTTTGGACAAGTGACAAATGGTTTCTATACCAACAATGCGATTCAAATTGTTTGTGCCACTTTAAATGCTTTAATTAATCCATACGATGATATTCAATTAATGGCTTGTTTGTGTTCCCCATTGTTTAATGTTTCTTATCAAGAAATCAGTGCAGCTTGTGTACATAAAGAAAAGAATCAATCTTTATTTGAAACCATTCGTTCTTATCCTTTTATGAATGATTTCTTAGATTTTAAGAAAAATAAAGAACACACAGTTGCGTCTTTAATTCGTTCAATTTATGAATTTAATGATTTCTATGTAAGTCATACTACAAGTCAAGATAAAACAAATTTAGATTATTTATTAGAAAAAGCTTCTAATTATTTGTATCCATATGATATTGAAGGATTTATTGAAATGATTGAAAATGAATCTCAGTTAGATCGTACAGGACAAGCCAATGCCTTTGGGAAGGAAGAAAACGTCGTTCGTATTATGACGATGCATGCTTCCAAGGGATTACAATTTCCTATTTGTTACATATTAAGTGATCATAAAATGAAATCACAAAAAGATGCAGTTATGATTGATGCGAACTTAGGATTGGCTTTATCGCATGTGGATTATAAAAACCAAACAAGGCGTCCTTCTTATTATAATATTGCGTTTCAATCAAAAGCGATTCACGATAGTTTAATGGAAGAAATGCGTATTTTATATGTGGCAACGACAAGGGCAAAAGAAGAAATTGTGTTTGTTGATTATGTTTCAAATGAAGAAGAATATAATTTTCCATTAAATACTAATGCACTATTAAATATGAAATCCTATACAAGCTGGTTATTTCATACGTATCGAAACGATGATCGCATTCAATTTATTAATCGCAATATTATTATTGAAGACAAAGAAAATGACATTTGTAATCAAGTTGTGAATCGTAAATATTATCAAAAAGAAGATGAAGTGCTTCGTTCTTTTTCCGCAAGTCAGGCAAAAGCTAAATTGGTTTGGCCTTCGTTTGATGTGAATGAAGGTGCTATGGATCGTGGTACTTTATTTCATGAAATGGCTGGAAATTGTTCATATCCATATCAATTAGAGGATGTTCTAGAGTATGGTAAAGCCCATAATTATGTTTTCTCACAAAAAGATTTAGATCAATTTATGTCTTTAAATAATTGTGTTGAATATGCACAATGGATGAAATTACCTCATCAATTTGAGTTAAGTTATATTGTACAAGAACTTGAACAAGTGGTTCATGGATATATGGACTTCGTTGTTTTTGATGATGAAATTACTATTTTAGATTTTAAAACGGATTCATTAAGTGAAGAATCTTTAGTTTCTAGTTATCAAAATCAATTAATTACCTACAAGAAATCATTACAAAAAGTATATCCAAATAAAAAAATAAATATGGTTCTATATTCTTTCTATCATAGAAAATTGATTAATATAGTTGAATAATTTCTTTAAAAACAATAAAATAATAAGGTATTTTTAAAGGAGAGAAAGAAATGGAAAAATACTTTAAAATCAACGAGAAAGGTTCTAGTGTAAAAACTGAAATTCTTGCTGGTATCACAACATTCTTGGCAATGGCCTATATTTTAGGTGTTAATCCAAGTGTTTTATCTGCTGCTGGTATGAGTCCAACAGCTGTATTTACAGCGACAGCAATTTCAGCTGGTGTGGCTTCTATTATTATGGGATTGATTGCCAACTATCCAGTATCACTTGCTCCTGGTATGGGAGTGAATGCTTTATTTGCTTATACTGTATGCGGTGCAATGGGATATAGCTGGCAAGCTGCTTTAGCTGCTGTCTTTATTTCTGGAGTCATTTTCGTCATTATTTCCGTAACAGGTGTACGTAAAGCAATCATCAATGCGATTCCTGTGCAAATGAAATTTGCGATTGGAGCTGGAATTGGTTTCTTTATTGCCTTTATCGGATTCAAAAATGCTGGTATTATCGTGGCAAGTGATGCGACTTTTGTTTCCATCGGAAACTTAGCAGAACCTACTGTTTTATTGGCTTTATTCGGTTTATTAGTTACTATCGCTTTAGTTGTTAAGAAAGTACCTGCTGGTGTATTTGTGGGAATGATCGTAACAGCTGTTGTTGGTTTAATTTTAGGTGCTTTTGGAATTGAAGGAATGCCTGCTGTTCATCAAGTTGTTTCTTTTAACTTAGATTTTTCAGCTGCTGGTCAATTCACAACAGGATTTGGTAAATTATTCTCTCATCCATTCCAAGCCATCGTTATTTTATTCTCATTCTTATTCGTAGATTTCTTTGATACAGCTGGTACTTTAATTTCAGTTGGAAATAGCTGTGGATTAGTTAATGAAAAAGGTGAATTAGAAAATGCCGAACGTGCTTTATTAGCTGATGCGGTTGGTACTGTCATTGGATCTTGTTTAGGAACTTCTACTGTAACAAGTTTCGTTGAATCAACTTCTGGTGTTGGAGTTGGTGGTCGTACTGGTTTAACTGCTGTTACAACAGGTATCTTATTCTTATTAGCGACTATCTTCTCACCATTCATCTTATCAATTGCGAAAAATGCGGTTACTGCACCTGCTTTAATTGTTGTTGGTATTATGATGGCTCAACAATTAGGAAATATTCATTGGGATGATATTGTCATTGCAGCTGCTGCCTTTACAACTGTTATCATGATGGTATTGATGTATTCTATTTCAGATGGAATTGCTTGTGGATTTATTGTTTACACAATTGGAATGTTTGCGAGTGGTCGTAGAAAAGAATTAAATCCTATTGTCTATGTTTTAGATTTACTATTCGTAATTTACTTTATTAGTTTATGTCTATCATAACCACTAATAAAAATTAGTGGTATCGTAAGCCCTATAAGGGCGTGTT
>NZ_JBJEEX010000054.1:0-10605 GCF_051873495.1 Floccifex sp. | reverse complement strand
TTTCTTCAGCGCTTGGGATTTCTTTTTCAATCATCTTCACATGACAAAGATTTTCAATTTGACGAAGACGTCTAAATTCTTTGCTTGTACATAAAGTATGTGAAACGCCTTCTTTTCCAGCTCTTCCCGTTCTTCCAATACGATGTACATAGTATTCAATTTCACTAGGAACATCATAGTTAATAACCGCTTCTACATTATCCACATCAATTCCACGTGCAGCAATGTCCGTACAAATGAAAAGATCAATTTCATTGTTTCGAAATTGTGACATCACAAAATCTCTTTGTTTCTGGTTTAAATCACCATGAAGTCCATTGGCATTAAAGCCATCTCTTTGTAGCTTATCACTTAATTCATCAACCATTGTCTTAGTATTACAGAAAATGACACAACGCGAATAGCGATAATGTCTTAATAAGCGTTTTAAGGCTTCATATTTATATTCTTTTTTAATCGCATAATAATATTGCGTGACATTTGCAATCGTTAATTGCGATGAAGTGACTTTTATAAATTCTGGATAATTTTGATAGTTTTTAGAAATATCTAAAATTGGTTTAGGCATCGTTGCCGAAAACAAGCATGTTTGATGAGGATGATCAATGGCATTTAAAATAACTTCAATGTCTTCTCTAAATCCCATATTCAACATTTCATCGGCTTCATCTAATACAACCATTTGAATTTGTTTACACTTTAACGTACGACGCTTTAAGTGATCAATCACACGTCCTGGTGTTCCTACAACAATTTGAGCTCCTTTTAAGGCTTTAATTTGTTGGTCAATACTTTGTCCTCCATAGATAGGTAAGATACGAATTCCTTGCATATATTTTGAATAATTTCTAAGTTCTTCGGCAATCTGCATAGCCAATTCTCTTGTAGGCGCTAAAATCAGAGCTTGTACGTTTTTATTCTCGGCATCGATTTTTTCTAACATTGGAATCCCAAAGGCAGCGGTTTTTCCCGTTCCTGTTTGAGCTTGTCCAGTGATATCGATTCCATCTAAAATTAAAGGAATGGCTTTTGCTTGAATAGGCGTTAATTTTTCATAACCCATAGCTAAGATTCCTCTTTTTAATACTTCATTAATTTCTAAGTCTATATATTTATATTCAGTGAATGATTCCATTTTTTCTCCTTTTCACGGTTTTCTATTTTAACAGAAAAAGAAAAAAAGAAAAGAAGTGATTTTCTTTTCTAGTCATAAAATAAATTAATTTGTTCAATGTGAGGTTCTAAATCAAAAGTGGCCGTAATATCAATGATTTTATTATCAATTTTTAAGATTAAACTATCATTTTTAATATCACTTGTATATAAATAACCATTATCTAATTTTTGATATTCTTCTGTTCGATGACTTTGTACAAAAACATCATAATAATCATCTACATCATTATGAACTTCATATATTGTTTGAAATAAAATATCTTCATCATTGGAATCAACACATGTTTTGGTATCCACAACCATACTATGGGCTTGTGACATTGTTTGAACTGTGGATTGTTTATTGAAATCAGATAATGTCATACAATCAACTTGTGTTTTTGTTCGTGAAAACCAATCAAGTGCACATCCTATTGGTAAACAAAGAATCGAAAGGATTAATAATCCTAAGGCAATGGTACTTAAGAATGATTTTTGTCTTTTCTTATTGGCTTTATATTGAACAAAGTGCATAAGCTTAATAAAACCAAATAAAAAGATAGAAATCCCTATCATAAAAGGAATCCAATATAACAGAATTTGTCCATTGGTTTGATAGTGCGATAAGTCATGGCTAAATAAATAAGGAATACATAGACATAAAAATAAACCTACAATAAATAATAAAATTGAAATCGATAATAATTGATTATTTAAATAGTCTTTAATTTTATCATCTCTTTGTTTGGGATACTTCATTTGATCGCCTTGAAAGAAAATCAATCTTCCTCTTTTTCCTATATAACGATAGGAATACGAATCATAAAGGTCCATTAATTGTTTACGGGCTTGCATCTCATTGCCTTTTAATACATCGATTTTATAGAAATAATGTTTATGATCTTGATTAAATTTTGAAATGTAGTTTATTTCAATAGGATTGATTCCCTGTTTTGATAAATCATTTAATTTATTTTCAAATTCATCGATTTGAAAACTATCATATGTGAATATTTTATATTTCATTTTTATCACCCATTTAATAATAAAAGAAGCTGATTAAAAAACCAACTTCTATTTACTCCATTGTGCAAATTCTTCATCTGTTGCCAAAACATAATGCGTATCTGATACATAGTGTTCAGTTCCTTTGTGATAGTCAATACCACTTGTATTATAGTCATATGTATACGATTTACGTTGTTTTTCTACTTTAGGATTTGGTTGAGGAATCGCTGACAACAAGGATTTTGTGTATGGGTGCAAAGGATTATTGAAAATTTCATCACTTGTTCCAGCTTCCACTAAGTGTCCTAAATGTAGTACCCCAATGCGATCACTGATGTAACGAACCATTGAAAGGTCATGGGCGATAAATAAAATGGATACACCTGTTTCTTTTTGAATTTTTTTCATTAAATTAACAACTTGAGCTTGAATGGAAACGTCCAAGGCACTAATGGCTTCATCGGCAATGATTAAATCTGGATTCATAATTAAGGCACGAGCAATTCCAATTCTTTGGCGTTGTCCTCCTGAGAATTGATGTGGATATCGTGAGGCAAATTCTCTTGATAAACCAACTAGTTCCAACATTTCATATACTTTTTCATTTCGTTCTTCAATAGATGAATAGTTTTTATGAATATCTAATCCTTCTCCAATGATATCAACAACCTTTTTTCTTGGGTTTAAACAAGCCATTGGATCTTGGAAAATCATCTGCATATTGGTACGAAGTTCTTTGGTTGTTTGTTTATCCATCTTATCGGAAATATCATGTCCATTAAAAATGATTTTTCCTGAAGTTGGTTTATATAAACGAATAATGCTTCGTCCTGTTGTGGATTTTCCTGAACCTGATTCCCCAACTAATCCATAGGTTTCGCCTGGATAAATATTAAACGAAATATCATCTACAGCTCTTACTGTATAGTTTCGATTAATTTTAAAATATTGTTTTAAGTGTTCTACGACAAGGATTGGCTCAGACATTTTTGCTTTCCTCCTTCATCTTTTCTAATCGTTTTTTCAATTCGATTGGCATTTCCACTTTAGGAGCATTGGGATGCATTAACCAAGAGGCAACTTTATGGGTTTTCGATCCTTCTACATTGAATACCGGTGGCTCCATTCGTAAATCAATGTTTAAGGCATATTTATTTCTTGGGGCAAAGGCATCGCCTTTGACTTCATGAATTAAGTTTGGTGGTGTACCTGGAATTGTATACAATTCATCATCTTCAGTATTTAAATCTGGCATACTTGATAAAAGTCCCCATGTATATGGATGACGAGGATCATAGAAAATTTCATCAACGGTTCCAGTTTCCACAATTTTACCGGCATACATGACATTGACATAGTCGGCAACTTTGGCAACAACGCCTAAGTCATGGGTGATATAAATAACAGATAATTCTTTTTTCTTTTGAATGTCTTGAATTAATTCAAGGATTTTGGCTTGAATGGTTACATCAAGAGCCGTTGTAGGTTCATCACAAATCAATACATATGGATCACACGATAGTGCAATGGCAATAACGATTCTTTGTCGCATTCCCCCTGATAATTGATGTGGATAGTTTTTCATGCGCTTTTCAGCATCCGTAATTCCTACTTCTTCTAATAATTCCACAGCACGATGATAAGCATCTTGTTTGGACATATGATAGTGATGAATCATGGGTTCCATAATTTGATTTCCAATGGTCATAGTTGGATTTAAAGAAGTCATAGGATCTTGGAATACCATCGCAATTTTACGACCACGAATTTCTTTTTGAAGGAAGTCTTCTCCACAAGTTACTAAATCCACTTCTTTGTCTTCATTTGTTTCTTCATCGGTCCAACGATATTTAATGGAACCTGAATCAATGTGTCCATTGCTTGCCAAAATCCCCATAATGGCTTTGGTTGTAACGGATTTACCCGAACCAGATTCACCAACAATCGCAACAGTTTCTCCTTTTTTTAATTTTAAATCAACGCCACGAATGGCTTTTAATTGTCCTCCATCGGTTTTGAAGGAAATGTGTAAGTCTTTAATGTGTAGTAAAGTTTCGCCATTTTGAATCATATTTTACATCTCCTTCATCGTTGGATCTAGAGCATCTCTTAGTCCGTCTCCAACTAAGTTAAAGCTTAACATTAAAATGGAAAATACAACTACAGGAATAACCATTTGATATGGATATACTGTAATTTTATCGAATCCATCGTTAATCAATGTTCCTAGAGAAGCAGCTGGAATTGGCAATCCCAATCCAACAAATGATAAATACGCTTCGTAGAAAATCGCATTAGGGATGGACATCATAACCATGATGATTAATTGTGAATAAATATTTGGTAAGATTTCTTTAAAGATAATAAAGAAACTACTTGCGCCTAATGTACGAGAAGCTAAGACGAATTCTTCTTCTTTAATTTTTAATACTTGGGCACGTGTAATACGACTCATTCCAATCCATTCTGTAAACGATAGTGCCACGATAATGGTGAATAAACTTGATTTCATAACCATTAATAATAAAGTTAAAACAACTAATGTTGGAATGGAGTTCACAATTTCTTGGAATCGTTGCATAATGGCATCTACTTTTCCTCCGAAGTATCCGGAAATCAATCCATAAATCATACCTACCACAACATCAATGACAATGGCAACACAGGCAATGAATAAGGAAATACGTGTTCCTTTCCATGTACGAACAAATAAATCACGTCCATAGGAATCTGTTCCAAAGATGTGTTGTGCACATGGTTTAATATTAGCTAAAGCAGTATTGATATCATCGAATTCCCATTTAGAAATCATGGGTGCAAATATCGCAAACAAAATAATAATCGCAATACAAATTAGACCAATAACCGCTCCTTTATTTTTACAGAAACGATCAATGGCATCTTTCCACGCTGGTTTCGATGGTAATACTTGGTCAATGGTAATATCTTGTTTATCACCGACGAATTCAAAATCATCGGCTAAGAATTCAATATTTAGTTCTTCCATTTTACTCATCCTTTCCTAATCGAATACGTGGATCGATAATTCCATAAGACACATCAATAATCAACATCATAATAATGTACATAGCAGCATATAAGAAGCTACAAGCTAAGATAATATTAATGTCATTTGATGTAATGGAATTAACTAATAATTTTCCAAGTCCTGGTACCGAACATATTTTTTCGACAACCATAGTACCGGTCATCAAGTTTACTAAGATTGGTCCTAAAATGGTAATAACAGGGATTAAGGAATTACGTAAAGCGTGTTTCATAATTAAAGTTTTACGATCCAATCCTTTGGCTTTGGCCAAGGTCATATATTCTGAATTCAATACTGAGACCATTTCGGTTCTTGTGAATCGAGCTACATTGGCAATAACCCCAACAGATAAAGCACTAATTGGCATAATAGAAGAAACAATAGCGTTTCTTGAGCTATATCCGGTTGGTAGTATTTTTAGTTTTGACGCGAAAACAATTAAAATCAACATTGCGAATACAAATGACGGAATGGAAACACCTAATACCGATAAAGCAGTAGCTAAGGTATCCCAAATTGTATTTTTATGTAAAGCGGCAAATACACCTAAAGCCATACCAATGATTGTTCCAATGATAACCGCGATAATTCCATACATAAATGAAATCTTAGCGGCTTTTCCAACCAATGTCGCAACTTTCATGTCTTTATACATGTTGTATGAAACACCAAAGTCTCCTGTCAACATTGATTTCACATAATACACAAATTGCACAGGAATGGGTTTATCCAATCCATATTTTGCTTCAATGGCTGCACGTGCCCCTGCCGATAGTTTTTCATTATTAATTGGCGATCCTGGTAAAAATTTAACCATCAGGAATAACACAACTAAAATAATGAATAAAGTCGCAATAGAAATTAGTAATCGTTTTCCAATATATTTTAATGTGGATTTACTCATTGTATTCTCCCTCTCTTTCAATATAAATATAGGCACAAGCTAAGTTGTGCCTATACAATTTTTTACTTAATTTCTACGTATTGGAATGTGTATGGAACACCAACAGGACGAATAATTAATCCTGATACATTTGGATTTTGAAGAGTAGCAGTACCTTTTTCAAATACTGGAATATATCCTAGATCGTTCATTAAGATTTCTTCAGCTTGAATCATGTAATCCCAACGAGTTTGTGCATCGGTTTCAACAGCTACTTTATCCATTAATGCATCGTAATCTGCACTTTCATAATGACCATAGTTATTACTATTACCAGTGATAGCTAATGTTAAGTATGTAGTAGGATCCGCATAGTCAGGTCCCCAACGAGTACAAGCAATATCGAAGTCACCGTTCTTTTGTTTGTTGTAGATACGATCTTGTTTAGTAGTTGCGACCATTTCAATATTTAATCCATCTAATTCAGAGAATGCGTTTTGTAGATATGTTGCCATAATATCCATTGGCGATTCATCTGTACCATATAATAAACGTAAAGTAATTTCTGATTTACCTAATTCTTTTAAACCAGCATCCAATGCTTCTTGAGCAGCACTTACATCATATGAAGTATAGTCTTTAGAATCATCACGGAAATCAGTTCCACTTGGACTTAATGATAAACCAGTTGGAATGAATCCACGAGCAACTTGTGAACCATCTTTTAATACATTTTCACATAAGTCATCACGATTGATTGCCAAAGATAAAGCTTTACGAACATTTAAATTAGCTAAATCTTCATTTTCAAAGTTGATTGATAAGTAGAATAAATATCCATCATTTACAATTTTGTAGTAATCTTCTGAACTGTATTTATCAACTAAATCAGAGTTGATTGCTGCGAAATCTGTTTCACCGTTTTCATAAGAAGCAGCAGCTGTAGCAGGATCTTGTACAAGTTTCATAACAACGTTATCAACTTTAACTGTATCTGCATTGTAGTACGAATCACTCTTTTCGAATTCAGCTACACTTCCTGGTTCCCAGTTTGTCATAACGAAAGCACCATTTCCTAAAATAGTATCAGCTGATTTACCATATTGATCACCTTGTTCTTCACAGAATGCTTCATTGATTGGATAGAAACAAGGGAATGTCATTAATTCATCAAAGAATTGTACAGGGACAGTTGTTTTAACTTCTAATGTTTTATCATCAACTGCTTTAACTGCCATCGCATCAAAATCAGCGTCTGTCAATTCTTCACCATTATCAAGTTTGTCACACATTTCAGTTGCACCTTCAATTGAAGCAATACCTGTTCCAAACATGTAATAGTAGTTTCCTACATTTTTGAAAATACGTTTCCAAGCGTAAACGAAATCATTAGCGGTAACATCATCCCCATTGGCCCATTTCGCATCATCACGAATTGTATAAGTATGAGTTAATCCATCGTCACTTACTTCTGATTTTTCCGCAACACCAGTTGTTACATTTCCATCTGCATCCAATGTCATTAATCCATCAATAACGGCATGTAAAGCAGTAAATGAACATCCATCATCGGCATCGGTAGAATCTAAGTTCTTAATATCTAATTCACTTGAATACACGTAAGTGTTTTCTGAACTACTTCCACATGCAGCAAGGGAAAGAGACATAAGAGCTGTAACGATCAAAGAAATTAATTTTTTCATAAATACGTTCCTCTCTTTTCTTTGTCTTTTTTAATATGGGTAAATAATAGTCTTTTTGAAAGCAGTTTTCAAGTATTATTTTCATAAATTTACACATTATTTTTCATACACTGTAAATAACATTAACATACTATGAAAATTGTTTCATAGTATGTTAAAAAAAAAGAGATGCACTGCATCTCAAAGACTTGTATATGGAGGATATGATTTGAACTTGGGTTATGCGTGTTGATTAAAAAGAAGTTCATTTCATTATATACAAATCAATACGAATCTTATTCGTGTCTTAACTATATATCATTTTCAAATGATTTATATAAATTTGTTCATTATTTATCAAAAACAAAAAATAAAATTTTTGAATTCATAAAATAAAGCTCTTTCATTTTTAGGAAACAAAATTCTTAGATAAAATCTTAACAAGTGAAACCAATAAATCCATTACATGTTTTTTATCTTCTTCATTCACATTCTTTAAAGAAGATACAATTTTCATAATATTTTTATACGATAAAAATTCTTCTACTGTATTCACATCTGTTTCTGATAATAACGTGTAAATAGTATCGATAAATTGTTTACGACCCGCTTCATCTACACTTTGTGTCCATTCTTTAATGGATTCATTGATAATTTGGCTTTCCTTTGATAGTTGTTCCTTTTTAATAAACGCTTTATTCATTAATTGCCATGAATAAATATCATGTTGCATGATGCCATTGTTGTCACTTTGAACAACAATGAAATGTTCTTTATGTTCTAACAACATCCCTACAATGGAGCTTTCTGGTAAATATGTACATATTTTATCTTTCATATTTAAATAACCATTGGATTCAAAGAAACTTAGTTCAAAGCCTGGTCCATCAAAGTTATACACAAAATCAATTTTACTTTGGTATTTCTTTAAAACCTTAATTGAAGCATACATAGCTAAGTTTCCACCTTTAGAATGTCCACCGATAATATATCGTCCCCGTAAAGAAGAAATAGCTCTTTGTAGATAGTCTTTACTAGATTGTTGACTAGGAACAATATCCATGAAGCTCATATTAAAATCTTCTTTCCATCCTACTAAAGTGCGATCGGTTCCACGAAACGAAACATAGTGTTTATTCTTTGAAAAAGTAATGGTAATGGCACAGAATTGTTTTTGTTGGTCGGAATCAATTTCATTTAAATAACCTGAAAGATACATTGAATTAAATCGTCTAGAATCTTTTAGTGCAATCAATAAATCTTGGTCGTATTTCCATGTGAGTTTAGAAACATAATCTTCTTGTGTTAATAATGTTTCAACAGCTTCTTTTATCGTTATTTTTTCTAAAAAAGAACATGGAACAATATCATCAAATGGTAGATATGAAAGACGAGCTAAAATCAAGGCATCGATTTCATTGAATTCATCTTGTTCAAGTGTTAAATCACCACGCCATGATAAATAATCTAGTATTGTACTCATACAATGGGTCCTTTATACATATTGATTCCGCCAATGTTTTTGACATTAGTATAGCCCATTTCTTTTAGTTTAAAACAGGCTTTAAAGCTTCTTTGTCCGCTTAAACAATAAGAATAAATAGGTGTCGATACATCAAGTATGATATCCTTAATTTTTTCAATTTCTTGCACTGGTATATTAATCGCATTTTCAATATGTCCATCTTGATATTCTTCTTGTGTTCGAACATCAATTAAAACAGCTCCCATATGGTTTTTATATTCTTGGATTCCTTCGTTTATAGGATTGTGGTTTATCATAACATTTGCCTCCTATTCCTACTTTATTGTACAATACTTTCATGAAAAATAATAAAACAAAAATTGAAACAAAGAGTCTTGAGTTATTAAATGCAGTTATTTCCCAACAAGAACATCAAGAAGATTTATATATTCAAATGGCGAAACAAGAAATAGGAGAAAACATTCCCAATTTAAATAATCAAATTAATGATGAACTTGATTCTTTAAATCGTGGAATAGAAAACATCAATGTAGCCTTAAAGACAACAGAAGAAATGAAAGATGAATTAAAGGCTCGTAATAAAGACATTAAAGGAAATCTTCCTAGTAATACGGAAATTGATTATGTAGAATCGATTTCCAATCACTTTGCCAAGGGAATCAATTTATATAAGATTTTATTAATTATGATTATTGGTTCTTTTCTTGGGGTTATTATCGAAATGATGTTTTGTTTCGTGAAATATGGATACATTGAATCTAGAACTTGTACCGTTATTGGACCATTCAATATTGTATATGGACTCGGTGCTACCTTCCTTTCAGTTTTCCTTTATAAATACCGTAATAGAGGCAATGGTTTATCATTTGTAGGTGGATTTATTGTTGGATCGGTTGTGGAATATCTTTGTTCGTATTTTCAAGAATTGATGTTTGGATCAACTTCCTGGGACTATAGTGCTATGCCCTTTAATTTAAATGGACGTATTTGTTTAATGTATTCTGTTTTTTGGGGTATTTTAGGTGTGTTATGGATTAAAGATATTTATCCATTAATGTCAAAATGGATTTTAAAGATTCCGAATAAAATCGGAAAAATATTCACAATCGCGATGACTGTTTTCTTAATTTTTGATTATTGTTTAAGTGGCGTAGTTGTTTTTCGTTGGATGAATCGTCAACAAGGGAATGTATCAGAAAACAAGATAGAAGAAACTATTGATGAAATATATCCAGATGAAAAAATGGAAAAGATTTATCCAAATTTAGTATTTAAAAAGTGAGCGTGTGAAGTGAACTGAATAAGTTGGACCAACTTAGGAGGTTCACTTTTTAATATGCGA
>NZ_JBJEEX010000053.1:0-2149 GCF_051873495.1 Floccifex sp. | reverse complement strand
TCCAATTATTCAAGAGATTATTATGAGCAACCGCATTGGCTCAATAAGTGATGAGTTAGCCAAGCGTTTGGACATTGTGCCCTTAAAGGCATTGGAATTATTCTATGCCAGCAAAACTTGTGAAGATTTGCATAATAAGAAGACTGTTTTGTATTTGTATAGTGATTTATATGTTGTTGATGAGTTTTTATTAGAAAAAGAAAGAGACACAAATGGATAAAGAAATGCATATTAATAAGGTCGTTTCTTGTCAATTAAGCTCACCAGACAAGAAAAAACGTTTGGCAAATATTGAGTTGCTTAGAATGGTGTCGATGTTTATGGTCTTGATGCTACATACAAGACACCCTAATACTATTGATGACTCTTTAGGTTCTATGTTTTGGAGGTCTTTTTCTGCGTGTGGAGTTGATACTTTCATTTTGATTTCTGGTTATTTTGGTTTGAGACCATCTGTTAAATCATGGGTGCATTTTTTGATTCCACCAACGTTTTATACACTTATACTCTGTACAATTAATCACGAGCCAATAACACATTATCAACCATGGTGTTCTTGGTGGTTTGTTACTTGTTATCTTGAATTGTTGTTGGTAGCACCATTCTTAAATATGATAATAGACGAGAAAGGGAAAAAGATGCATCTGCTATTGATATTTGCGTTGTCCATTATTAATGTGTATTTTGGTTTTATTTGTCAAACAAATGAAGGAAGAACCGGATATACTTTAATGAATTTTTGTTTTATTTATACTTTGGGTAGATACATAAATAAATATAATATAGTGATAAATTTATTGTCACAAAGACTTCTGTTGTTTGTGTTTTTATTGTTTGTTAATTTTATTTTTAGACTTTATGGGATTGATTGTAAAGGAATCACTGGCTATTATAATTCTCCATTGGTTATTCTACAAGCAATGTCTTTATTCCTCGTTTTTGAGAAAATTGAAATAAAGAGACTCTATAACATAATACTTTTTATTTCATCTTCCACTTTTAGTGTATATTTAATTTCTGATCATCCTTATTTTCGTTATAATTATTATGCAGAACTTTGGAAAAATGTCGGTAATATTAGCGGCGATTATTTTCATCTTATGGCAATCTTCGTAAATATGTTGATATTCGTATTATGTACGATGCTTGACAAGTTAAGAATGTTAATATCTGATAAGGTTGAACAAACTATTGTTCAATTATTGGGGAATTTTCGTAATCTAAAATGATAATATTAATGAAATAAGAACTTTTTAGTTAATAAAGAAAAAATACAATATCTTTTTAAATTAGTTTCCTAAATTTGCAATAAATATATAATTATGGTTTTCTTTAGAGAATTAGATGAATGAATTATTTGTGAATAGCTATGAGCAGAAAAGTAATAGAATTTGACGGAGTGGGCAAGCAGTATGTGCTTGGCACTTTTGGCACAGGCACACTGAGCCAGGATCTCAACCGCTGGTGGGCACGTGTCCGCGGCAAAGAAGACCCTTACCTGAAGATTGGTGAGGTGAACGACCGCACAAAGAAGGGCGACAGCCGTTTTGTATGGGCATTAAAGGATATTTCATTCGATGTCGAGCAAGGCGATGTTGTCGGTATCATTGGCAAAAATGGAGCCGGCAAATCCACGCTTTTGAAGATATTGTCTCGTGTTACATCCCCTACTGTAGGTTTAATAAAGGTGAAAGGCCGTATTGCCTCCCTGCTTGAAGTAGGTACCGGTTTTCATCCCGAAATGACAGGTCGTGAAAACATCTATATGAATGGCTCTATTATGGGAATGACAAAGGCCGAAATAACCCGCAAGCTTGATGAGATAGTGGATTTCGCCGGAGTGGAAAAATATCTCGACACTCCCGTGAAGCGCTATTCCTCAGGAATGATTGTCCGCCTTGGCTTTGCCATTGCCGCCCACTTGGATCCTGAAATCCTCGTTGTGGATGAGGTATTGGCAGTAGGCGATGCCGAGTTCCAAAAGAAGGCAATCGGCAAGATGCACGATGTGGCAAACGGAGAGGGTAGGACAGTGCTATTCGTGAGTCATAACATGGCAGCAGTGAAGAGTCTTTGCAAGAAGGGGGTGGTGATGAAGAATGGCGGTATTGAATATACAGGAGATATAGAGTCGAGCGTAGCTCATTAT
>NZ_JBJEEX010000052.1:0-10802 GCF_051873495.1 Floccifex sp. | reverse complement strand
CGCTAAAGCTTTTCCTGACCCCCAGAATATCTGGGGGTTTTATGTAGACAAAAAATAAGATGTTCATTTGAACACCTTATTGAATTTCCCAACTCGAATCAGCTGTTAAACTTGCATCCGCTCTACGTCCTGCTTTATATGCGATTTCACCAGCAACCGCAATCATATTCGCATTGTCTGTGCAACAAGACATTGGTGGAACGGTAAATGTGACATTCGGATACTTTGGTTTTAATTCTTCAATTTTTTCTCTTAAACGAGAATTGGCACTAACCCCTCCACCTACTACGAAGTGTTTAATATCAGGGTAATCATTTAATACGGCTTTAACTTTATCAAAGATTTCATTTAGAGCTGTTTCTTGAAAAGAAGCTGCTAAATCTGCCATATCATATGTTTGATTTAATCGTTCTTGACGCTTCACAAACTGTAAAACACTACTCTTTAATCCTGAAAAACTAAAATCATATTTTCCTTGTGTTTTTGGTTTCGCTAAAGCATAAACTGGTTTTCCTTGACGTGCTAATTTATCAATTTTAGGACCTCCTGGATATCCTAAATTCAACACACGAGCTATTTTATCATAAGCCTCTCCAATGGCATCGTCTTGAGTTTGTCCTAGAATCTCAAAACTTGTTTCATCTTTCATATACACAAGCTCTGAATTTCCTCCGGATACAACTAAAGCTAACACTGGAAATTCTAAATCAACAACCAATTCATTGGCATAAATGTGTCCAGCTAAATGATGAACTGGTACCAATGGTTTATGATACGCAAAGGCAAGTGTTTTAGCAGCTTGTACACCGACATGTAAACATCCAATTAATCCAGGTCCTTTGGTAACGGCAATGGCATCAATGTCATCCATTGTCATATTCGCTTGACTAAATGCTTGTTCAATACAATAAGAAATATTTTCTACATGAATTCGACTCGCTACTTCTGGTACTACGCCACCAAATTCTTTGTGTACATCAATTTGACTGGCAACGATACTTGCCAATATTTCTTTTTTATCTTTCACAATAGAAACCGCAGTTTCATCACAACTACTTTCAATTCCTAATATAATCATATGTCCTCCTATAATGCTCTTGTCATCACAATCGCATCTTCTCCATCGGGATAATAACCTTTTGATACATTCACTTGTATAAATTCATTTTTTTGATATAAACGAAGCGCTGCTTCATTGGAAACACGTACATCCAAAGTCATAAACTCACATTCTTGTTCCTTAGCACGTTCAATTAAGTGTTTTAAAAGAATATCTCCATATCCTTTTTTTCGTACTTGCGGATTAATTCCAATACGAGCTAATTGTGCCATTTCAAATGTTTCCCATAAAAACGCATATCCCACAATTGTTTCATCAATTAAAAGCCAACCATGACTAAAAGGATTTTCATTTAATTCATATAAACAATTTTCCTTTGTCCATGGTTCCTTAAAACAAAGTTGTTCCAATTGAACGACTTCATTTAAATCTTGTTGGGTCATTTCTCTAAAAATCATACTTTATACGAATCACTTTCTTTTAAATACTGTGGTACTAGAGCATGAATATTGTCAATTTTACGAGCTGGTACTTCAATAAAATTCTTTAAGAAATCACTAGGTTGTGCTTCTTGATTTACTAAATAACCATCTCCATATAAAGTACCTGGATGATTCTTTAAAAATTCATCAATTTCATCAAGTGTTAATACACCTAATTCTGTTTGTACACCATTTTCTAAGTGAGCTACATATCCTCGTTTACTACGAGCATCTAAAATCACATTAGCACTTGTATCCATTCCAGCATATAGTTGCATAGTCGAGATACAATATAATTCTTTTTTCATTTGTGAACACAATACTTTGGCAATGGTCATGGCAATACGAATTCCTGTATAGCTTCCTGGACCATCGGTAATGATGACACGATCAATATCGGCATAATCTAATTGTGTGTCTTCTAATAATTGATTTAATTCCACAAAGATTGTTTCACTTTGTTTCTTGAATGCTTCAATTGAAATTCCTTTTAATAAAGTGGAATCTTTATACAATCCCAATACTAAATTTTTATAAGCACTATCCATACATAAACTAATCATGATATTCCTCCAATACTTGTTGTGAATTTGGTCCTGTTGCTTCCATTGTGATAATACGATTTTCATCGATTCCTTCTTCAATGGAAATACATAAACGATCTTCTGGTAATTGATCTTCAATAAATTGTGACCATTCCACAACACAAATTCCTTCATCAAAACAATCTTCAAATCCTAAATCTTGACTGGCTCCTTCTAGTCGATAGGCGTCAATGTGATGTAAAGGTTGTCCGTTTCCTTGTTTATAAGACTTTAAAATTGTAAAAGTTGGTGAATTAATAACAGACTTAACACCTAAAGCTTTTCCAAGTGCTTTAGTCCATGTTGTCTTTCCCGCTCCTAAATCACCATCTAAAGTAATAACCATTTGTTTGTCTTTTAAACAAGCAGCTATTTTTTGCGCAAACTCATTTGTTTGTTCTAATGAATGTATTTCGATTGTTTTCATTTTCTTCTACTCCTTGCGACTTGGGCCTTAATGGCCTTAATTTGTTCTAAACGCTTTTGTACCTTAACTTCCGATCCTTGATTAGTTGGTACATAATATTCTCGATTCAATAACTCATCAGGTAGACAAGTCATATCAGTCATTTTAAATTCATAGTCATGTGAATATTCATAGCCTTTATTATATCCTAATTCTTTCATTAATTTAGTAGGGGCATTACGAATATGAAGAGGAACTGGGGCATCTAATGTTTTCAAGGCATCTTCTTTTGCGCTATTATAAGCGACTTCCAAGGCATTGGATTTAGGCGCCAAGGCTAAATAAACAACGGCATGGGTTAAATGCACGTTACATTCTGGCATTCCTAAATAATGAGTCGCTTGATAAGCAGCTACACATATTTCAAGTGCTCTTGAATCGGCCATACCTACATCTTCACTGGCAATGCGTACTAAACGTCTTGCGACATATAAAGGATTTTCCCCAGCTTCTAACATTCTTGCCAACCAATAAATGGCTGCTTGTACATCACTGTTACGAATGCTTTTATGTAAAGCAGAAATAATATTGTAGTGTTCTTCACCGTTTTTATCATAGAGTAAAGAACGCTTTTGTAGACATTGTTTTAAAATATCTTTAGAAACATGAATGCCTTCAATGTCACTTGGTGAATTATAGACAACCATTTCTAAGGTATTCAAACAAAAACGAGCATCACCGGCACTGAATTGAGCAATGGCAGATATATCCTCTTTGGATATATCAATGTTTAATTCTCCAAATCCTTTAGGAGAAATTAATGCTCGTTCAATTAATTGTTCTAAATCACTGGCTTCTAATGAATGAAGAACAAATACACGACACCTTGATAAAAGGGCAGAATTAATTTCAAAGCTAGGATTTTCCGTGGTAGCTCCAATTAAGACAATACTTCCTTTTTCAACATATGGTAAAAACGCATCTTGTTGGGCTTTATTAAAGCGATGAATTTCATCTACGAATAATATCGTTCTTTGTCCTAATATTTTTCTTTCATCCGCTTGTTTCATCACTTCTTTAATTTCTTTAATGCCACTGGTTACAGCTGAAAAATCCACAAAATAGCTTTTGGTATGATTGGCAATAATACGAGCCAATGTGGTTTTCCCTACTCCCGGAGGTCCCCAGAAAATCATTGAAGACAATTGGTCGTTTTCAATCATCTTCCATAAAATGTTTCCTTTATCAACCAATTGTTTTTGTCCTACATATTCATCTAAAGTCTCTGGTCGCATGCGATCCGCCAAAGGACGCGTATCTTTTTTTTCTTCAAATAGTGATTCTTGTTTCATAGTCTTAATTATATCACAAAAGAAAAGTGAGAAAACCTAATTGGCTTTCTCACTTCTTCTTATTTCGCAATAGATTTCAAGATTTCTACACATTTATCAATTCCCAATTCACTTGATTCAAGGGAAATATGATAATTAGCTGCACGATTCCATTTACGATCGGTATAGTATTTATAATAAGCTTTACGACGTCTGTCTTTTTCCATTATTCGTTTTTCTACATCCACGTCAGTTTCTCCATATAAATTCACAATACGATCTTTTTTCCATTCTAAATCAGCATAGATAAATGCGTTTAGCGTATCGGTTCTATCTTTTAAGATATAGTCTGCACAACGACCAACAATAACACAATTTCCTTTTTCAGCTAATTCTAAAATAACTTTTCGTTCTGCGAAATACAATTGATCGTTGATGCTCAATGCACCCCAGTTATTTCCAAAGTAAGAAAAGAATCCACCGGGTTGTACTTCTTCCCCGTATTCTTCTACAAATCCTTTGGCAAAACCACTTTCTTTCGCAATTTTTTCAACTAGTTCATAATCATAATAGTCATAACCTAATTCATCGGCTAATTTTTTGGCAATGGTGCGTCCTCCTGAACCAAATTCACGCGTAATTGTCACAACTGAATAACTCATGATGAACCTCCTTTCTTGTGATGTTTTGTTTACTATATTTTATCACTAAAAGAGGTTCAAGATAATTTATTTATTAACTTTTAATATATCTAATAAGTGAGAACTCGCTCCTAATAGTTCTTTTCGCTCGGCAATGGATTCTACGTATTTAATAAATATTTCAAATTCTTCTTCACTCATTTTATTAATAACGGGTCTTAAATAATCCGTTGGTCCATCTGGAGCAATCAATTCTAATCGTTGTAATGATACAATTTCATTTAATTCATCGATTTGTTCAATACGAACGCGGTTATATAAATCTTGTGGTGAATGAATTTGGAATGATTCATCTAATTGATCTAAACAATTCAAAATATTTCCATCAATAAAGGCATGTTGAATCACACTATAATCATTTAAAACATAGGCAACCATGATGATGCCATTGTTTTTGGTGATACGCTTAGCTTCTTGTAGTGCTTGAACTTGTTCTTCTTTCGTTTTTAAGTGATACAAAGGACCTAATACTAAAGTACAATCAAAGCTATTATCTTTAAAACGAGATAAATCCAAGGCATTTCCTAAATATGCTTTTACACTACTTTTTTTGGCTTTTAATGTTCCTAAATTACTTTTTACTAATTCAATAGCGGATACATCATAGCCTTCATTCGCTAATGAAACACAATAACGACCGGTTCCCGCTCCTACTTCAATAATAGAAGGAGAATTCATTTGTTCTAGGTATTTATGAATGTATTTCATCGTAATACGAAATTCAACTTGGCCATGACGGGAATCTAATCTTTTTTCTTCATTGAATTTATTGTAATAGGCAATTAATTTTTCACTCATATTGCACCTAAAAAGTGCCATTTGGCACTTTATTCTGTTGCTCCATATTGAGCATAATACGCATCAATTCTTGATTTTAAATCCGCATCCAATGCATTTTTACTTTCTAAGTATTCAACTACTTCTGGCATTGAAACAATGGCAGCTGTAGGGAATCCATATAATTCACTTACTTCTTTTAAAGCTGTTTTATTTCCTTTTCCTTTTTCATTACGATTTAAAGAAACCATTAATCCTTTGATTTCAACATTGGCAGCACCTCTTACCTTTGGTACTGTTTCTTCCATTGATTTACCTGAAGTTGTAACATCTTCAATCATAATGACACGATCACCATCTTGTAGTTTTGTTCCTAAGAAACCACCTACATCAGCTCCGTGGTCTTTTAATTCTTTACGATCTGAGCAATAACGAACTTCTTTTCCGTATAAGTTATCAAATGCGATAACAGTAGCTACAGCTAGAGGAATTCCTTTATAAGCTGGTCCAAATAAAACATCGAAATCCAATCCAAATTCATTTACGATAGCTTTGGCATAGTATTCTCCTAATCGTTTTAATTGATTTCCGGTTACATATCCTCCAGCATTCATAAAGAATGGACTTTTACGTCCTGATTTTAAAGTAAAATCACCAAATTTTAATACTTTACTTTCTAACATAAAGTCAATAAATTCTTGTTTATATGCTTCCATACACTTCTCCTTTAATTTGATATCATCATATCATTTCTATTTATTTCCTTCAATTTTTTGTGAATATTCCTCAAACGATATACGATCCGATGTAAATCCTTGTCCATCAACTTCACTAACAATGCTGATTGTCAAAAAAGCATATGGATCGATTTCAAATATCATTTCTTTTAAGTCATATAATTTATATCTAGGAATTACACAAATTAATCCTTTTTGATTCTCTTGGGCATAGCCTGTTTCTATGTGAAATAAAGTGACTCCAGCTTGGGTTTTAAATAATATTTCTTTTCGAATGGCTTCATATTCTTTGGTAATAACCATCACTTGTAAAGATACTTTTCCATCGGGTAGTAAATGATTAATTACCATCGAAATCACGAATGTTAACACAACACCAAACAGAATCATTTCTAAACTTGAGAAAATGGCTTGTAGTCCTAATACACAAAAATCAACTAAATAAACGCCTGTTCCTACGGTTAATTTTGTATATTTATTCAACAACATCGCAATTACATCGGTACCACCTGTAGATCCACCAGCTTTTACAACAAGTCCCATACTACAGCCAATTAATAATCCACCAAATAATGCATTCAGCATTAAATCATTGGTAATGGTATGAATTCCAGGAATTAAGTTCACAATTTCTAATAATACAGGATAAACAAGGGTACTTAAGATTGTCTTGGATACAAATTCTTTTCCAAAGGCAAAATATGCTATCACTAATAAAATCACATTGACAACAAAGACCACAATAGATGTTCGCCATCCAAAGAAATGATTCAAAGCTAAGGCAAGTCCTGTTGAGCCTCCCATAGGAATTTGACTGGGAATAATAAAGGCAACAACAGCAATGGCCAATAGAAAATTTCCTAGTAGGACTTGGCCTATATTTTTAATTAATCCCATTGTAAGAAAGCCTTATATGCCTTATAGGCTTCATACACATCGACTTTGCTGGTAACTTCATAAGGAGAGTGCATACTTAAAACGGCTACTCCACTGTCAATTACTTGCATACCATAATTTGCCATTATATAAGCAATGGTACCTCCACCACCAGCATCTACTTTTCCTAATTCAGCGAATTGATATTTTACATTGGCATTGTCCATGATGTTACGAATTTGTCCAATGTATTCGGCATTGGCATCATTCGATCCACTTTTTCCACGTGATCCTGTGTATTTATTGAAAGACACTCCTTTTGATAAGAAAGCGGAACTACGTTTTTCAAATACATCGGCATATAATGGATCGTATCCCGCTGATACATCACTTGATAACATTCTTGAGTTTTGTAGAGCACGACGAACTAATAAATTAGAATCTTTTTCTGTCATAGCCACTAATTCGGCAATCACATTTTCAAAGAATCGCGATTGCATTCCCGTTGCTCCAGTTGATCCAATTTCTTCTTTATCCACTAACAAGCAACAAGACCATCTTTCTACGTCTTCTGTTTCCAACATAGCCATGGCACTTGTAAAAGCACAAACACGGTCATCTTGTCCGTATCCAATAATCATGGAACGATCTAAGCCACAGTCTCTTGCCTTACCTGCAGGAACAATTTCTAATTCTGAAGATGCTAGGTCGGCTTCTTCAATGTTGTATTCATTTTTTAGAATTTGAAGGATATTCGCTTTTACGGCTTCTTTGTCTTCATTTAATGGTGTGTTTCCAATTAATACATCTAAGTTTTCTCCTTCAATCACTACCGAAGCATTTTTACTCATTTGATTGCTTGCCAAGTGAGGAAGTAAATCCGTAATAACTAGTACAGGATCGTCTTCTTTTTCGCCAATACTTACATTGATTACTTCTCCATTCTTTTTCACAACTACACCGTGTAGAGCTAATGGTTGAGTAACCCATTGATATTTTTTAATTCCACCATAATAGTGCGTATCAAAATACGCAAATTCTTCGTTTTCATATAAAGGATTTTGTTTCACATCTAATCGAGGTGAATCAATATGAGCTCCTAAAATATTCATTCCATGAGATAGTGGTTGTTTACCTGCTTGGAATAACACAATGCACTTATTCATATAAGTCACAAAAATTTTATCTCCTGGATGAATTTCACTGACTTCTTTTAGTTCTTTATAATTGCTTTGTAAAGCTAAAGATGAAATTAAATTTACACATTCTCTTTCTGTCTTTGCTTCGTTTAAATATTTTTTATAGTTTTCACAAACTTGGTTCATTTCTTGATTCATACTTTTTTTCCTCCGCCTATAATATTACAACAATTTCCCCATAATTGACAAAAATACGCATATTTCTCACATTATTTAACAAAGTCTTGCTAAATTTAAAACACATAAATGTTTTAATATATAACCATCAAAGGGAAGATAATAAAAAACCTTTGTTCATATATTCTCTTTTCTCTCCTAATAGCTGCCCAAGGCAGCTATTTTTGTTTATATAAAAATTGAGCTATCATCAAGATAGCTCTAAAAATCTATTTAAGGAAAAAAATCATACACAACAATACAATTACTAAAAGAATTCCAGCAACAAGTCTTGCCTTAGAAGCTTCAATTTGTGACTTATTGATTTCATTTAATTGTTTATTGTCCTCATTTAGTTTTTCAACCATTTTACGTTGTTCATCTGTCATAAAGATGCTCCTTTCTTGTTACATACAGCAATTGTTGTATATTTGTAATTTTATTATATATAATCTGAAATTAATTTATAGACTATATTTCGCTTTTTTTTTTGATATAATTTAATGATGGAAAGCTGGTCTTATTTGATCAGCTTTTTTAACATAATTCCCATTAATTCGATTGACTTTCACATTTTTTAACAAATTTTATTTATATTTTTATGACAGGTATTATTTATTATAGAATCATCAAAGGAAGATAATAAATAACCTTTGTTCATAATATATTTCTCTCTCTTCTCTAAAAAGAATGTCCTATCGTTTAAACGATAGGATTTTTATTTTATTTCACTTTTAACATATACAACTATAGCTGGTATATATCCTACTAATATCAATAACATTGTTAACCAAGAACTGGACCAAATATATTTATAATACAAAATAAATTCAACAACAAAAATTAATCCAATAATCAAAAATTTATATTTATTATCTTTTAACTTTTCTGCTATTTTTAGATTAAGCGGAAACATTATAGCTGTAAAAATGAATGTTAGTATTATTTCTGTTTCCATTGCTTATTCCTCTTACTAAACTTAAAACTTATTATCCATATATTTTTTAGTTTCTATGTATAAAAATCCTATCAATACAATCAACATTATAATGGAACCAACAAAACCAAAATAACTTTCTTGCATAAACTCAAAACACCAGATTAAAGTTCTCAATCCAAATAAATATTCAACAATCAATATTGCTAGATTTAATATATTTTTTTTATTCATGTTCAAGTGGCTTCCTTTCAAAAAGATTAGCCTAATGTTTCTTTCTTTTATATTGTGCATATAGAATTAAAGCAACAAACAATGTAACTTGGATAAAGACAAATATAAGAAGTTGTTCTATGCTTATATTTCCATTTAATAGTAAGAAAAAAATCCGATAACTTATTAGTAAAACCAAACTAATAAAAAAGGAAAATTTAGAATTATACTTCTTATTTAATGAAATAGCTATTATAAATCCAACTACTACGATAATAATTCCAAGGAGTTTCAATAAAAAAATTATATTTGCGATTGTTTTCGGACTAAATTGACTAATATCTATAACCATTTTCATGAAGTAACCATATAAATTCATAAATTTGTCCCTCCTTTCAAAAGATTAGCTTTCCAAAGCTTCTTTTAGTGGTTCTTCTAATATGATATTGTTTTTTTTACTTTTTGAACGCCTTTTGTCTTCGCAAACAAATTATAACTTAAAAAACTATTTATAACAATAGTATCTTTTATATAATAGTCTTTCTATAATTAATTTAAATAATTATTGTATGATCCAAATAGAATCAGTCTTTATATTTATATAGTTTTTGAAAAAAATTTTACTATTCTTTATTGAACCTCCATACAATAGAACTGGAACAACAAATAGCATATACTAAAGTTGTTGAAATGCTTTCCCTGCTTATGTGGAACATAACCCAAAAAGTCAAAGGAATACTTACTATAAACAATATGATATTCTTCACTTTATTAGAAAAAGATCTTTTGGATAGCCAATACATAAGTGCAACTATAACAAAAATGACAACAATAATGCAGGCTAATGTTTCAAAGAAATCGTGAATCATAATAAAACCCTACTTAACCAAACAGTAAACAAACGATGCAACATCGCCTATGGCTATTCCGGGAATAGCTTCTTTAAGTCTTTTTTTTAAAAATCAAATAATACATCGTATTGGCTGCACTAGCTACCACATATGTACCAAGAGTCTCCTTTATTCATTTAATTACTTTTTGTTTTTTTTGATGGGTCTTTAATTGTGTCCATCCAGCCACCGTAATTATAATCTGGCCAATCTGCTTCTCTAGTTTCAGTAGGTGGATTTTGATAAAAAGATGTAATGATTCTTTTCATAAATGTGTTCCATCTTCTAACTTTTTTATCACTACATATTTAATATACATTCAATAAATTAAGTAATAATTATGTTTTCATTAATGAATATTAAATTTACTTAATGTTTGTTTAATTTAACCGTTTAATACAATAAATATCCACCAGCCTAGCTGGTGGTTTTTCAGTTTCGGGCATAGCCCTG
>NZ_JBJEEX010000051.1:0-44252 GCF_051873495.1 Floccifex sp. | reverse complement strand
ACAATAATATCAGAATTTAAAAAGACTGTCGACCACTTTGTCAACAGTCTGAAAGAATGGAGTTAATTCCATTCTTTTTTTGTGCAAAAAAATAAGCTCAATTGAGCTTATTTTTGTTTTTTCTTACGAATAATTAAGGAAATGTACTTATATGCCATAAAGATTGCGAAGGCAGCAGCTAAATAACTAAATACGATAATAGCTGTTTTTCCTTTTACGTTATCAGAAATAAATGTATTCACAATCAATAGAATTCCTAGTGCAGCATATAAACCAAAGCGAATCAATAAATCTTGGTTAGAAGCTTCAATCATTTGATCCACTGGTTTAACACGATCTTTTTTATCGAAGTTTGTGGATTTAGGTAATTGTTTTAGGAAAGAACGGAATTTATATTCTAAAAAGATTCCGATTACAACGGTGATTCCTAATGATAAAAAGATATTTAATTCGAATAAAATGTACAACAATACAAAGGCGATAATACATAGAACAAATCGTGATTGATATGTTTTAAATGTATTTAATTGATCTTGACGGATTTTATAGGCTAATTTATTTCTTTTGTCATAATAAATGGTATTTCCAAATTTATCCGTATACATATTCGGACCAGATAAAATTGTATTTGAAAAACTGGCTTTATTATTTTGTTTCATATAATCTCTCACTTTCTTATAAATGATAACACAAGTAACTTTATTATAGCGAATTTTTTGTTCATTAATTAATCATCGTTTTGCACAATTTAGTATGGTTATTGTTTTTCGCTTTTTAAAAAATATAATACAAATTGAAAAGACCTGTAGAGGAGGATATTATGTTATTTAATAAAACAGAAGAAACTTGGAAAGAGTTAAACGGGTACTGGACAGCAAAAGAAATTTTACAACAACCAGCTACTTGGACAAAAACAATTGCACAAGTAAAAAATGAAAAAGATGCGATCAAAGCATTTATCGAAAGAACTACTAAAAATGAAGACTACGACATCATTTTAACTGGAGCAGGTACAAGTGAATTCGTAGGAAATTCAATCTATGCTTATTTATCAAAGAAAAATAACTATAAAGTTAAATCATATGCTACAACAGACATCGTTGCCGATCCTGAAAGCTATTTATCATCAACAAAACCAACTTTATTGATTAGCTACGGACGTTCTGGTAACTCTCCTGAATCTGTTGCTGCTGTTGAAGTTGCGAATACTGTATGTGGAGAAAACATCAACCACTTATTTGTAACTTGTAATGCAAATGGTGCTTTATCTAAATATGCTGTAGGTAAAGATAACTGCTATGCAATTAATTTAACACCAGAAACACATGACCAAAGTTTTGCCATGACTTCATCTTATTCAAATATGTATTTAGCTACTTTATTAGCTTTCAATATTGATAACTTAGATGAATTCAGCAAACAAGTAGAAGTTATTATTGAAAAAACACAAGCTTTCTTAGATTCAACTTGGACTAAAGCAAGTGATATCGTTGATGAATTTGATTTCAAACGTATCGTTTATTTAGGAAGCAACAACAATAAAGGGGTTGCTCAAGAATCTGCATTAAAAATGTGTGAATTAAATGGTGGTACAATCGATACTGTATTTGATACTCCAATGGGATTCAGACATGGACCTAAATCAGTAATCAACCCAGAAACTTTATGTGTTGTTTATATGTCAGATGATCCATATACTCGTCAATATGAATATGACATCATCAAAGAAATGAGCCCAGAACGTAAAGGAAACAAAATCTTAGTTGTTTCATCTAAAGATGATGACATCAAAGAATATGCGGATTACTTTATTTCATTTGACAATGGTGAAGATTTAGAAAATGTATTATTAGGTCTTGAATACATCACTGTTGCTCAAACAATTTCATTATTTAAATCATTAAAATCTGGATACACTCCTGATAATCCTTGTCCATCTGGAGAAGTAAACCGTGTTGTTAAGGGTGTAATTATTTACCCATATACTAAAAAATAGGAGGAACTATGGTAGGAATTATCGTTACAGGACATGGTCGTTTTGCCACTGGTTTAACGAGCTCAATTAACTTAATTGCTGGTCCACAAGAAAACTATGTTGCTGTGGATTTTGAACAAGAAGTAGATCAATTACAAGCTGATTTAACAGCTGCTATTGAATCATTAAAAGATTGCGAAGGAATTATTGTTTTCTCTGATTTAGCTGGTGGTTCACCATTTAAAACAGCTGTATTAATTGCACAATCATATCAAAATGTAGAAGTAATTGCAGGTACAAATCTTCCAATGTTAGCAGAAGTTGTAATGGCTAGACAATTTGGTATGGATACTGAAACATTAGTAAACACTGCTTTAAATACAGGAAAAGATCAAATCACTCGTTTTGAAATGTCTCAAATCGAAGTTGAAGAAAACGATGATTTTTCAGATGGAATCTAGGTGGAATATATGTTAAAAGTAGTACGTGCACGCGACTATAAAGATATGTCAAGAAAGGCTGCCAATATTATTTCAGCTCAAATCATTTTAAAAAATGATTGTGTATTAGGATTGGCAACAGGATCAACTCCTATTGGAATTTATGATACTTTAGCTCATTGGTGTGACAAAGGAGACTTAGATTTTTCACAAGTTAAAACAGTAAACTTGGATGAATATGTTGGTCTTGATGGAACACATGATCAAAGTTATCGTTATTTCATGAATAAAAATTTATTCAATCGTGTAAATATTGATATCAACAACACAAATGTACCAAATGGTAAAGCTGAAAATGCTGAAGAAGAATGTGAAAGATATCATAATGTGATTGAATCAATGGGTGGAATTGATCTTCAATTATTAGGAATCGGAAACAATGGACACATTGGATTCAATGAACCAAGTGATGTATTTGAAGAAAAAGTACATAAAGTAGAATTAACAGAAAGTACAATTCAAGCAAACTCACGTTTATTTGATTCAATTGATGATGTTCCTAGATACGCTTATACAATGGGAATTGGTGAAATCATGAGTGCTAAGAGAATTTTAATCGTAGCTTCAGGTAAAGCTAAGGCTCCAATTGTAAAAGAATTAATTGAAGGATCTGTGACTCCACAAGTTCCTGCATCTATTTTAAAATTCCATGATGATGTAATTTTAATTGCAGATGAAGAAGCTTTAAGTTTAGTTAAATAAGAAAAGACAGCGCAAGCTGTCTTTTTATAATATTTTATTGGCATATTCACTTGGATTAATGCCAAATTTTTGTTTAAATCGACGTGAAAAATAATGAATGCTTGAAAAACCTAAAATAGATGCAATCTCAGAAATCGTGTATTTACTTTCTTTGATTAATAATTTACTTTTTTCAAGTTTTAAATTGCTTATATATTCCTTAGGTGCAACATTTAAGTTATTACGAAATAAAGTTTGTAGTGTACTACGACTTAGGGCAAAGTAATCACATATTTCTTCAACGTTTAAAGAAGTATAAATATTTTGATTGATATGAAGTAATATTTCATTCATTAATTCGTTTTCAAATCTTTGTTGCATTGGTGTGCTGGCAACTTTATTTTCTTTTTGAGTTGCAGAAATTAAAATGGAATTAATAACTTTTTCTAATGAAAAAATCATATCATTTTCATCATATGGTGATTTTGAATCATCAGCCTGTACAAACTTTTCTAGAGCACTACGTGCTTCTCTTGAAATCTTAAATACTCTTTCTGTAATCTTTGCTTTGTCGTCTTCTGAAATATCCATCGAAACAATAAAAGTTAAATACGAACAAACGCCTTCTTTAGTGCTTTGTGTGTGAAATTGTTCAGGAGCGTATACAATTAATTCATTGGAATGAACTTCAAAGTCATTTCCTTCAATATTTGTATATAATGTACCCGAATCAACATAAGTGATTTCCCAGTGCTGATCTTTTTCACCAATAAAAGTATAGTTTGAACTACGTATGTTGTAGTAATAGGCTACGAGTTCATTAATACGAAGAGTTGGTTTTATTTTTTTATGGCAATAAATATTTTTAAAGAATTTATTAATAATTGAAGTGGATTGAGAAAATGCCATTTCAATTTTTGCTTGGTTTCCTAATGGTATAAAATTAAAAAAGGTACCTTTATTAATTTTAATCGTACGATGAATGACAAATTCTTCAAATTGATCTGGATCCAGTACATTTGATACAACTAACATACAAATTCCTTCACATGTTTTAACGTATACATCATCATCTGCGACAAACATATAGGTAAAAGAATCATTTTGAATCGTTAAAATGTGATTTTCATCGTATGATTGATCAGAAGAATCTCCGTAAACATCTCCATATTTTAAAAATTCAACGCTTGAAGTCTTATTAAACATAGTATTTTCCCTTTCTTTGTTGTATTTTTTGTTAATTATAATCCAATTTTTGCATTTTTAATATAAAAACGATGTAAAAAATCAAATTTTTTTTAGATTATTTAAAATGCAAGGGTAAATAATTGTTCATTTTTCTTTATTTTTGTGATAAAATCTTCAAATGTGTTTGTTTATAGTGTATTTGTTAGCTTTTGAAACCGTAATTTTTTAATTTTTTTGCTGAATTAAAGCGTTTACATTTCGATTTTTTATTAAAAAAAACAAAACGGAGCTCAAAAACTGTAAATATTTTTTAAGTAAAAAAAACTATAATACAAGCATAGAGGACAAAAGAGTGCGTCCTAAGAAGGGAGAGTTTTTTATGCCAAACATCGTTTTAACAAGAATTGACAATCGTTTAATTCATGGACAAGTTGCTACTCAATGGTGTGGATCTGTTGGAGCTAACTTATTATTAGTTGCCAATGATGCAGTATCTACTGATAAATTGCGTCAAGGGTTAATGAATATGGCTGCTCCAGGTTATGCTCAAACGAGATATTTCTCAATTGACAAAACAATCCAAATTATTGGTAAAGCAAGTCCTAAACAAATGATCGCCATTATTTGTGAAACACCACAAGACGTATTAAGACTTGTGGAAGGTGGAGTTCCTATTAAAAAAGTAAACATCGGGAACATGCACATGTCAGAAGGTAAACGTCAAGTTGCTACAAGTGTTGCTGTAGATGACGATGATGTTGCTACTTTCAAAAAATTGCAAGAATTGGGTGTTGAACTTGAAATTCGTCGAGTTCCTCAATATGCTGCAGAAGATTTAGATAAATTATTTAAATAATCTAAATCAAAAAAATCAAACTAGAGAACAAGAATTGGAGAAGAAAAAAATATGAATGTTATTGAAATTGTTTTATTAGCAATCGTCACTTTTATTTTCGCTATCGACCAATTCTCATTAACTGAAATTATGTATCGTCCAATCGTTGCTTGTCCTATTATTGGATTAATCCTTGGAGATGTTCAAACAGGATTAGTAATTGGTGGTACTTATGAATTAATGATGATTGGTAACATGCCAGTTGGTGGGGCTCAGCCTCCTAACGCTGTATTAGGATCTATCGTAGCTATGATTTTCGCTGTTAAAGCTGATATGGATATCAACGCTGCTTTAGGTGCTTGTATGATTTTCGCTACTTTCGGTCAATATGTTGTAACATTAACATTTACTGTAATGTCAGGATTAATGGCTAAAGCTGATAAAGCTGCTGCTGAAGCTAACCCTAAAGGAATCACTGCTGTATTAAATACTTCAATGTTAATTTTAGGTTCATTATTCGCAGTAATCGCTATCATCGCTTATGTTGGTGGTGTTGCAATGTCAGGTGCTTTACAATCATTATCTGAAAATGCTTCTTGGTTCATGGGTGGTTTAAGTGCTGCCGGTGGTATGATGCGTTTCGTCGGATTCGCTATCTTATTAAAGATCATGTTAGCAAACGATATGTGGGGTTACTTATTAGCTGGTTTCGTAGTTGCATTAGTAATTGGAAACATCGATGCATTAGCATCAGCTACATTATTATTAGTTGCATTCCTAGGAGTATTCTTAGCATTGAATGACTTCAGAATGAGTGGAATGAACAAGAAAATTGAAGAAGGAGGAATGAGCGATGGAATCTAATCAAAACTTAAGATACGTAGATACTACCCCAGCTCCTCGTGTTAGCAAAAAAACTATTAACAAAATGGTTTGGCGTTCTTGCCAATTACAAGCTGCGTTCAACTACGAACGTATGCAATCAGCTGGATGGTTATGGGCAATGTTACCTGGACTTCAAGAAATCCACACTAACAAAGAAGACTTAGCTACTTCTATGACTCATAACATGGACTTCATTAATACTCACCCATTCGCTGTAACATTCGTTATGGGTATCGTATTATCAATGGAACAATTAAAAACTGATCCACAAACTATTCGTTCAGTACGTATTTCTGTTGCTGCTCCATTAGGAGGAATCGGAGATGCATTATTCTGGTATACATTAGTTCCTATTACTGCTGGTTTAACAGCTAATATGGCTATTGATGGTTCTATGATGGGACCAATCCTATACTTCATCGTATTATTCGGATGCGAAATGGCATTACGTTATGGATTATTATATTGGTCTTACAACTTGGGTATGAAAGCTGTCAGCATGATGACTGAATATGCTCAAGAATTTACTCACGCTGCTTCTATCTTAGGAGTATTCGTTGTTGGTGCATTAATTGCTAACTATGGTGGTGGTACTCAATTAGGTATCGTTATCGAAAACGGTGAAAGCCCAATCGTTATTCAAAACTACTTGAATATGATCTTACCTTGCTTATTACCATTATTATTAACTTTATTAATGTATTTCTTAATTAAGAAAAAAGGTTGGACACCTGTTAAATGTATCGGTCTAATCTTAGTAATTGGTATTGTTGGAGCAATCTTCGGTATCTGGGCTGGTGGATATACACCATTAGTACCAGTTCCTTGGACTGTAGCCTAAGATCAATTGCATAAAATACTCTCTTATTTGAGGCTCGATTATTCGAGCCTCTTTTGTTATTATAAGAATGAAAGAGGACAACGTGTTTAAGAAGACATCAAGTGTGGATTTCTTGAAATATGGAGAAGTGTATACGGATCACACGCATAGTAAAGAATCCCATAAAAACAATTACATATTAAACGCAACAAGTGATTCTATTACTTATTTTTTAAGGGCAACAGATGATGTGTATTTAAAATCAATTGAGGGCATTTCGTTATTGATTATTACCGATGATATCAATAATGAATCTTATGATGAATTTGTGGTGCATCGTATTATTAAAATCAATAAGGGAAATTATTTTAATGTAATTCCATTAGGAGAATGTTCTAAAGTCGAATTGGCATTTCTAAAGGGATGTCGAATTGAAAATATATTCTTAGAAAAAGAATATTCTTATCATCGTATTTTGCCAGAAATTAATATTAAAGAATTAATTGCGTATTATTACAACGTGAGAAATAGTCACTATCAATTTGCAGGGGAATCTTTGCGCTATTGGGAAATTACTTATGTAGATTCAGGTGTTCTTCATACGTTTGTAGATGGAATTGAATACGTATTACATGCCAATGAGTTAATGATTTATGGACCAAATCAATTCCATGATCAAAATACCCATGATAATTCATGTTCTTATTTATCAATTATTGTTGATATGGACTTAAAAAAAGAAGAAGACCACTTAAAATTAATTAATAAAGTTTTCCCAGTTAGTCGTTCTATGAAAGCATCTCTTGATCATTTTGTAGAAGGAAGTTCAACTAAAAGTAATGTATTATTATTTTCTTCATTAAATCGCATCATTTCTTCGCTTTTATTATCAGAAACCGATAAAAAAGTCGCAAGTACACCAATGCAACAGAACTTTGAAAATGAACTAATAAATGAAATACTACTTTATATTAATGAAAATATTTTTAGTGATTTTAATAACGTAGAAGAATTGTGTCAACACTTTGGATTGTCTAGAAGCTCTCTTCAAAATCTTTTTAATAATAACTTACATATAGCTCCTAAACGCTATATCTTAAATATGAAATTGAATAAGAGTAAAGAATTAATAAGAGAAAGTAAGTATACAATATCAGAAATATCTAACTTATTAGGATTTTCAAGCATTCATTACTTTTCTCGTCGTTTTAAACAAGAATACGGCATTAGTCCTACTGAATATGCCAATAAAATATATAAGCCAGAATAAAATCTGGCTTATTTTTAAAATTTAAATAAATTTAATCCCACTTCTTCATTAAATACACGATCGACGGTTCCATCAATCACTGTAATAATCATTTCACAAGTAGCAGATACAATGGCTTTATTTAGATGTCCACCAAATACTTCTCCTTTATCGTTTCCAGCACTTAGATGAAGATGACAATAAAATTCATTATTCATTGTATTAATTGTTCCTGTTAGAGATACAATTTCATAGCTTCCTTCAAAATGATTCGCATAGTATTGTTTTTCATCACATTTAAATACACCAACAGTAAAATCATTGATAGCTCCTAAAGCTTGAATAGAAGCAAGTTTTATATTTTCTTTTAATGCGATTTCCTTTACTTGTTCTAGTATTTCTTCGTTTTTGTCTATACGAACAACAATAGTATTTTCAAATCTTTTATATTCCATAATTATTTCTCCTCTGGATAATAGAAATCCCAAGACTTTCTGATTTCTGTCATTAATTTCATAACATCACGAGTATAATCCAAGCACATTGAAGAACCATTTAAAATAGCTTGTTCCATGTCGTTCACTTCATATACTAATGCATCACTAGTATCTCCACATTGAATAACTTCCTTATGACCATCACTAGTATAAGTAATCGTAGCTTCTTGTCCACGTGGATATTCATAGATTTCAATATAACCTTGATCATAAGCTAATGTAGCACGTTTTGGTTGTTTGGCATGAAGTGTTAAGGCAATGGTAGCCATTTGTCCATCTGGATTCATTAATAAAATACCAGCTTGTTCATCGACACCACTAGGAGCCATTTTAACTTGAGAAAGTACTTGATCTGGACAACTTGACATAAAGTAACGACATAAAGATAGGGCATATACACCAATGTCCAATAAAGCTCCACCTGCTAAGTTAGGATTAAAGAAACGATTATTCATATCATATTCTTTATAGCTACCAAAGTTCATTTGAATCATTTTTAATTCACCTAACTGAACCTCTTTTAGTTTTTTATAAATTGGCATGTGGAAAATGGTCATAGCCTCCGCAAGAATCACATTATGTTCATTCGCTAAGCGAATAGCTTCTTCTAATTCATCTGAATTTAAAGTAATAGCTTTTTCACATAGAACATGCTTACCATTAGCTAAAGCTTTTCTTAAATATTGAATATGCGTATTGTGGGGAGTAGAAATATAAATGATATCAACATTTTCATCTTCAAACACATCATCAATACAATCATATACTTTTTCTATATTATACTTATTCGCAAATGCGATTGCTTTATCATGCGTACGATTCGCAACACTATATAAATTTCTTCCTTGTTTTTGTAGAGCCTGTGCTAATTGATTCGCAATTACACCACAACCTAAAGTTGCCCAATTTAATGTTTTCATTTTTTCCTCCTTATTGACTCAATGTCTAATGCGTTTTCAACTTGATAAATATGAGCTTGCATCATTTCATAAGCTTTTTGTTCGTCTTGTTGCTCGATAGCTAAGACAATGTTTTTATGAAATTCACAAGACTTTAAAAAATGTTGAGAATCACGGGTATTCTCTTTAGAAAAATAATGTTGTTCCATAGTGACACTACGAATGGCTTCAATGATTTGTACCAAAAAGTTATTGTGACTACTTGCGGCAATGCTTAAATGAACTTTTCCATCGTAATCCATCATTTCTTCTTCACTAATTTGATGCGCATAGTATTGTTTTGTTGCTTGTTCATGTTGATTTAAAACATCATGTAAGTTTTCTAAATCACTTTTAGTTCGATTACGAGCGGCTAATTTAGCTCCATCGGCTTCTAATAAAGAACGCGCTTCAAAAACTTCATCTACCATAAATCGATCACAGAAACCATATTTAGTAATGATAGTCGATAAAATATGCGAATCTTTATTGCTTACGTAGGTTCCAGATCCTTGACGAACTTCTAAAATACCCAGAGTTGATAAAATCGTAATGGCCTCACGTAAAGGAACCCGTGAAATTCCAAGGTTTTCAGATAACTGTCGTTCATTAAGAATTTTATCTCCTGGTTTTAAATTATTTTCTTTTATTTCTTCTAGAAAATAATTTAAGGCAATATCTCTAGCACTTTGTTCCATACTTCCTCCAATTGGTATAACCATTTTGATTATACCAATTATATCATAATTGATTCTGTATTCAATAAGAATTAAAATAAATCTAGGAGGAATTAATATGAATCAAACAATTGAACAACTATATAATCGTAAAAGCGTACGAGTTTTTACAGATCAAAAAATAAGTAAAGAAATTGAAGAAGAAATTTTAGAAGCTGCTTTTCAAGCACCTACAGCAGGTAACCAACAATTGTATACCATTCTAAAAATCAGTGATGAAAACATTAAAAAAGAACTATGTGAAACTTGTGATCATCAATCATTTATTGCCCAAGGACAATTGGTTTTAGTATTTTTAGCGGATTGTAAAAAATGGTACGATGCGTACAATTACGGAAACTGTAATCCTAGAAAACCAGGAGTAGGAGATTTACTTTTAGCTGTTGATGATGCTCTAATTGCAGCTCAAAACGCAGTAGTGGCAGCAGAAAGCTATGGCATTGGTTCTTGTTACATTGGAGACGTAATGGAAAACTATGAACGACAAAGAGAATTATTGAATTTACCGGAATATGTTTTCCCAGCCGCTTTATTAGTATTTGGATATCCAACCCAACAACAAAAAGATAGAGTAAAACCACTTCGCCAAAATAAAAAATACATTGTACAAGAAAACACATACCAGGAATTAAAGGAAGAAGAATTAAAGGATATGTTATCGAATAAATGTGATCCAACTTTATATGATTCTTGGATTCAAGCTTTCTGTACAAGAAAATATAACTCAGAGTTTTCAAAAGAAATGACAAGATCTGTACAAAAGTACTTAGATCAATTTGAGGGATAAACTATGGAATACAGTAAAATAATGAAAGTAACACCAAAAGAATTATTTGATGCCTTTGAATTATCAATTATTGAAGATATTCATCAAGCTACAAATAAAAAGGTTCATAAAATTCAAACGGGTACGCAATATAGTAAAAAAGGGAAACACGATACTATTCATGTAAAAGTTGAATCATTTGTTCCAGGTAAAGAATATAAAGCGAATATTTCAAATTCTAAAGAAATTGTGAAAATGGCATATGTTGTAGAAGACCTTAATGATGGTACGTGTAATGTAACATATACAGAAGATTATTTTGATATTAAGAATGAAGAAAATAAGAAGGGAAGAATTTCGTCTTTTCGTTTTAAACAAGCGGCTTCGAAACAATTTAAAACAATTGAAAAATATATTTTAAGTCATAGGGTTGACAAAGAGGAACAAAATAAATAAAATAGAATTGGAATAATTCTAAAGGAGGCTAATATGACTAAATACGCTAAAATGATACTCGATTTAATCAATTTATCTAATTGTCATTTAACCGCTGAAGAGATTTATTTCAAGATGAAAGAACAGAACAGTAAGATTGTCTTAGCTACTGTTTACAACAATCTTTCGAGTTTATATGATCAAGGACTCATTCATAAAGTGAAGGTCGATGGACAACCAGATCGTTATGACAAAATCATTCGCCACGATCATTTGATTTGTAAGAAATGTGGAAAAATTACGGATTTGTTTTTAACGGATTTAACGTCATCACTTCAAAATCAATTGGATGTACCAGTTGAGTCATATGATTTAAATATAAGCTATGTATGTGAAGATTGTCGCCATGAAAGAAATTAAAACGGAGGAAATAAATATGTCAAAATGGGTATGTAAAGTATGTGGATATGTATATGAAGGAGATGTTTTACCAGAAGATTATGTATGTCCTTTATGTAAGAAACCAGCTTCAGTTTTTGAAAAAGTAGAAGAAGCTAAATCTAATCCTTATGCAGGAACACAAACAGAAAAGAACTTAGAAACTGCTTTTGCAGGTGAATCACAAGCACGCAATAAATATACTTTCTTTGCTTCAGTTGCGAAAAAAGAAGGTTTCGAACAAATTAGTGCTTTATTCCAAAAAACAGCTGATAATGAAAAAGAACACGCTAAAATGTGGTTCAAAGAATTAAATGGAATTGGATCAACTGCCGATAACTTATTGTCAGCTGCTGAAGGTGAAAACTACGAATGGACTGATATGTATGATGGATTTGCCAAAACAGCTGAAGAAGAAGGATTCCCTGAATTGGCTAAAAAATTCAGAATGGTAGCTGCTATTGAAAAACACCATGAAGAACGTTATAGAGCGTTATTAAAGAATGTGGAAATGGCAGAAGTATTTGCGAAAAGTGAAGTAAAAGTTTGGGAATGCCGTAACTGTGGTCACATTGTAGTGGGAACACAAGCTCCAGAAGTTTGTCCGGTATGTGATCATCCACAAGCTTATTTTGAAATTCATGCTGAAAATTATTAATTTAATTGACAAAGTGTATTGTTCAAAAGCAACAATACACTTTTTTTTTATGTGTTCAAAACAACTAAAACAACGATATTTCAAGTCTTGTTTTTAATTAAATTTGGCATAATATTAGAAATCGAGGTGGCACTATGAATTATTATATTGACGGACAACAAACCGGGCAAAGAACATTTTGGGCGGCAGTGAATACGCTAGCAGGAGAATTTCAAAAGGAATTATTATTGGAAGGAAAGAAAGTAAGAATTGCGCAAAGTTTATATTGGATTGAAGTAAATAACGTAAATTATGTGTAAACCCTTTCAAAGTTTCTTGATTTTAAAAAATGGGTATGATAGTATCTAAATGTAATTTATGGATTGTTAGAGTTGACCGTGACTACACAAAACCTGTTTACAGTTTTTTTCTGTGAGCAGGTTTTTTTATTTTTTAGGAGGAAGCATGCTGATTAAAAAAATCCTGAATAACAACGCCGTCATCACATTAAACGATCGTAAAGAAGAGATTGTTGTAATGGGGAAAGCCATTGCTTATGGAAAAAAAGCAGGCGATGACGTTGATGTATCTAAGATTCAAAAATGTTTTGAAGTGTGTTTAAAGCCAAATCAAAAGAAAATGATGAATATGTTGAAAGATATTCCTATTGAATACATGGAAATATCGGATCAAGTCATTCAAAAAGCTCGTAAAGAACTAAATACGGAAATTGATGATTTGTTGTATATCACATTAACAGATCATATTCATTCAAGTATTGAACGATTTAAAGATGGAATTCCATTAAAAAATCAATTAATACATGAAATTAAGCATTTTTATAAAGATGAATATGAACTAGGTTTATGGACATTGGAATTAATTAAAGAGAAATACGACATTGAAATGCCAGAAGACGAAGCTGGCTTTATTGCGATGCATATTGTAAGCAGTGAAGTTGGAAAAGATATGGGAGATGTCTATGAAATTACTAATTTAATTCAAGAAGTATTAAGTATTGTGAAATTGTATTTTCAAGTTGAATTAGATGAAAATTCATTGTCTTATTATCGCTTTGTGACACATTTAAAATACTTTGGGAAACGTATTTTTACTAAGGCAACCCAAAATAATGATCCTTTAAATCAAGATTTATTGGAAATTATGAAGGAAAAATACATTCAATCTTATCTTTGTTCTTTAAAAATTAAAACTTTTATTGAAGAGAGATATAACTATGTATTAGAAAGTGAAGAGTGTTTGTTTTTAACAATTCATATTGCTAAGGTCATCCAAGAAAAATAAATATGAATTGCTTAAATAAAAAAAATAAAAGGAGAAAAAAGATGAAGTATGAAAATTTAGCTCGTGAGATTTTGAGCGCAGTCGGTGGAAAGAAAAACATCGCATCATTAACACATTGTATGACACGTTTACGTTTTACGTTCAATGACAATGCCAAAGTGGATGAACAAAAATTAGAAAACATTGAAGGAGTTGTTTCTTTAGTAAAATCAGGGGGACAATATCAAGTTGTAATCGGTACACACGTACACGATGTATATTTAGATGTTTGTGAATTAGCGGGAATTAAAGAAGATGAACCAATTGAAGAAAAAAAGAAAAAAGGATTTGTTTCTAGTTTAATCGGAGCTATCACAGGATGTATCGGACCAATTATCCCAGTATTAGTTGGATGTGGATTGGGTCGTTGTATTTTAATGATTATCAGTATGCTTGGATTGGCAAATGCTGAAACAAGTTATACATACTATATTTTTAATTTTGTATTTGATGCTGGATATTATTTCTTACCAGTATTTACAGCGGTTGCTGCTGCCAAACACTTTAAATGTAATCCATTTATTGCAGCTGTATTAGGAGCTGCTTTAGTACATCCAAACTGGACAGCTACTACAAGTCCTATTATTCAAGAAGTAGGAAAAATGTTTAGTGTAATCCCAGTATTTGGAATTTCATATACATCAAGTTTCTTACCTGCTATCTTAGTAACTTGGGCAATGAGTAAAGTAGAACATGGATTAAATAAAGTAACACCACAAGTTGTGAAAAACTTAGTTGTTCCACTAGGAACTTTATTAATCATGATTCCAATTGAATTCACTATTTTAGCTCCATTGATGGGAATTATCTCAATCTATTTAGGAAAAGCATTATTATGGTGCTACAATACATTAGGAATGTTTGGATTGGCTATTCTATGCTTCGTATATCCATGGGTTGTTACTTGTGGAATGCATGCGCCATTAGCTGTTGCCGGAATGCAATTATTAGCTGCCAATGGATATGATCCAATTTCAAGAACCTTAACACTTACTGCGAATATGGCACAAGGAGCTGCTTGTATTGCGGTTGGAATTAAAACAAAAAATAGAGACTTAAAAGAAACTTCATTTTCTTCTGCTGTTACAGCTTTAATCGGTGGAATCACAGAACCAGCTATTTATGGAGTTACTTTAAAATTAAAGAAACCAATGATTGCGGTATCGATTGGATCAATGGTAGCTGGATTATATGCTGGATTCTGTGGATTAAAAGCTTATGCCTTCATGTCACCAAGCTTAGTTAACTTTGCGATGTGGGCTGGACCAGATGGAAGTTCTAATTTAATTAATGCGTTTGTGACAATTGCAATTTCAATGGTAGTCACTTTCATTATGACATTGGTATTAGGATGGGAAGAGCCAGAAGAAAAAACACAAATTCAAAAGAAATCATCAAATGTTGTTAATACTGTTTCAGCACCTGTAACAGGAAAAGTTGTAGCGTTAAAAGATGTAAACGACAAAGCATTTTCATCTGAAGCATTAGGAAAAGGTGTTGCGATTATTCCAGAAGAAGGAAAAGTGTATGCACCAGAAGATGGAATTGTTTCTGCTTTATTTGATACAAAACACGCAATTGGAATCACAACAAAAGATGGTGTTGAAGTTTTAATTCACATTGGGATTGATACAGTTAACTTAGCTGGTAAAGGATTTACTTCTCATGTAGCACAAAACCAACAAGTTAAAAAAGGTGATTGTTTAGTTGAATTTGATTTAGATGAAATCAAAAAAGAAAACTATGATACAACAACTATGGTTGTAATCACAAACACTTCAAATTACTTAGAAGTCATTCCAACAAAAGAAGGAAAAGTTCAAACAGGTGATGCATTACTTACAGTAATGTAAAGATAGGAGTACTTATGATATACGCAGATTTACATGTACACACAAATTATAGCGATGGAACACAGACAATCGAAGAAGTAATGTCACTAGCGAAAGAAAAAGGAATTAAAGCAGTGGCAATCACAGACCATGATACGGTATTTCACTGGGATCAAGTAAAAGAAATTAGTGAACAATTTGGTATTACACCCATTCGTGGAGTGGAAATGAGTTGTTACGACTTTGATGTGTATAAAAAAGTTCATATTGTGGGATTGTTTCTAAATGATCATCCAGAACATGTGAATCAATTATGTCAAGAAACACTTTTAAAACGCGATGCATATCATCATGAATTAATTGAAGAACTAAATAAAAAAGGATTAGACATTACATATGAGGACGCAAAGAAATTTGCGCCTCATAATATTGTCTTTAAAATGCATTTATTCTTAGCCATTGTTTCTAAATACCCAGAATATGCTACTAAAGCGAAATATCGTGAATTATTCGCATCTAAAACAACCAAAGAAACGGACATGAAAATGGGATATATCGAAGTACAACAAGGAATTCAAGCTATTTTAAAAGACGGTGGAATTCCAATTCTTGCCCATCCATGTGAATACGATAATTACGATGAAATTGAAAAATATGTAGGCTATGGTTTAAAAGGAATTGAGATTTCTCATTCGAGCATGAAAGAACAAGACTATGTTTTGACAAAACAATATGCCAAGAACTATAATTTACTACAATCTGGTGGAAGTGATTTCCATGATAAGAAATTATCAATCATGGGACAACACGGTTTGACTAAAGAACAATTTGAACAATTATGTAAGGAAAGTCATCATGAAATTAAATATTAATAACTTTAGAGATATTTCTGGATATACAAACACAGAAGGAAAAACAATGAAACCAAATATGATTTTTAGAGGAGCTTCTCTTGATAAAATCACAGACGAACAAGCAAAATATATGGAAGATACATTAAATATTCGACATATTTTAGATTATCGTGATCAACAAGAAGCAAATTCTAAAAAAGATTATCCTTTTGAAAAAGCTGAATACGAAAGAATTTCAGCTTTAATCACTTCAAATAATGAAGCACAAGGATTTGATTTTGGAGAATTATTAAAAAAAGAAATGACGCCATCTCATCTAACCTATATGACAAACTATTTATTAGATGGATATTCACACATGCCATTTAATAATCCTGCTTATCATCGTTTATTTGATTTATTATTGGAAAACGATGGATGTGTATATTTCCATTGTTCAGCAGGAAAAGATCGTACCGGAATTGCAGGCTTCTTAATTATGATTGCTTTAAAAATGACAGAAGAAGATGCGATTCAAGAATACTTAAAATCAAATGCATCATTAAAAGACTTTGTAGAAGGTTTTTATGCTTCAATGAATGTTCCTGATGAATATCGTAAATACGGAGATGAATTGTTGTATGTGAATGAAAAGAATATTCAATGCACAATTAAAGCCATTAAAGAAAAATACAGTTCATATGATGAATTCTTAGAAAAAGAATATGGACTTGATGAAAATAAAAGAAATCAATTAATTTCAATTTATTGTGAATAAGGAAGTACAATGAGCATTTTAGAAAATTGGCCCCATGGAATTATTGTCTTTCGTATTTTAATTGCCACAATTTGTGGTGCTTTAATTGGATCTGAAAGAACAAGTCGAAATAAAGGAGCAGGATTAAGAACCCATGCGATTTTATCATTAGGAGCTTGTCTAATAATGTGCTTATCAAAATATGGATTTACTGATTTAGCAACAAACGGAGATCCAGCTCGATTGGCTGCCCAAATTGTCAGTGGAATCGGATTTTTAGGAGCCGGTGTTATTTATGTACGACATGGATCTGTTTCAGGTCTTACCACAGCAGCTGGAATTTGGACGACATCTGCTATTGGTATGTGTATAGGAGCTGGTTTATATGATGTTGGAATCTTAGCCACTTGTATGATTTTATTTATTCAAATGTTGTTTCATAAAGGGAAGATTGTAAAGATGGCTCACTCATCGATTATGATTCAAATTGAAACTAAAAATCAAAAGGAATTACTACAAGATCTACAAAGTGTATTTGATTCAATGGATGTGCAAATTCAAGACTATAAAATTGTGAAAACACAATCTGATTCAATTTTATTTGAATTTGAAGGATTAGCACCACGTAAATTTAATAAAGAAACATTATTTTCAAAAATATTAGATAAAGACTATGTAATTTCATTGGAAAGTTAGGGATTCGTAAAAACGAATCCTATTTTTTTATCTGATTTATGAATAGAAGAATACATTAAGTATAAACATTATTTTACCAAACACATCGTAAATGCAATGATATTAGCTTTTCTAGTTTCAATCATTGGATTTTGATAAGTGGTTTCTATTTTTTTCATAAAAATGTTCTTCTGCTTTAACAAATATATTTAAGTTCTTACACTGATAATGAAAATTCTTTAGTAATAATATCTGTTATGAGAAAATCTTTTTTTATAAGTTTCCTTAAGAATTATTTTATGATACAGATATAATCATTTTTTTACTCATTTATTGTTTATTACTCTTATTAAACCTCCATACAATAGAACTGGAACAACAAATAGCATATGTTAAATTTGTTAAAAAGTCAGGTTCATTTATATGGATCATAACCCAAAAAGTCAAAGGAATACTTACTATAAACAATATGATATTCTTCACTTTATTAGAAAAAGATTTTTTGGTTAGCCAACACATAAGTGCAACTATAACAATAATGACACCAATAATGTAGGCTAGCGTTTCAAATATACCATAAATCATAATATTTTAATTAATCAGGTAGCGAGCATTTGATAAGTAGTTTCTTGGGCAAAAATTGATACAGTTCCTAAGTTATTAAAGATTCCTACACACGTACAAAAAGTTAATAAAGATGTAAAGATTTTTTTCATAAATTTGTTCTTCCTTTATCACTACATATTTAATATACATCAAAGCATCTTTGAATAAATTAACTGACAATTATGTTTTTATTAAGAAATCTTAAAGATAATTAACGTTTATTAATTTAAACCATTTAATACAAAAAAATGAACCTCTATTGAGGTTCGATTAAAATTATTTTTAAATACAAAAAAGCCTTTAGGCTAACCTAAAGGCAATCTCTGATATAAGTGGTGGTCCCAGCCGGAATTGAACCAGCGACACACGGATTTTCAGTCCGTTGCTCTACCAACTGAGCTATGAGACCATAAAAAATGGTTGCGGGAGAAGGATTTGAACCAACGACCTCCGGGTTATGAGCCCGACGAGCTACCAGACTGCTCTATCCCGCGATATAAAAGATGGCGGAGAAGCTGGGATTCGAACCCAGGCGCCGCTTGCACGACCTACCGGTTTTCAAGACCGGACCCTTCAGCCACTTGGGTACTTCTCCATGTGTGTTAAAATTTTGGTGGACCCTGCAGGACTCGAACCTGCGACCGATCGGTTATGAGCCGACTGCTCTGACCAACTGCGCTAAGGGTCCAAACAAGGTTGGTGGCTGGAGTGAGACTCGAACTCACGACCTTCCGGGTATGAACCGGATGCTCTAGCCAACTAAGCTACCCAGCCAGATGGTCGGGATGACAGGATTTGAACCTGCGACCCCTTGATCCCAAATCAAGTGCACTACCAAGCTGTGCTACATCCCGATGATGGCGCGCCCTGCAGGAATCGAACCCACAACCTTTTGATCCGTAGTCAAACGCTCTATCCAGTTGAGCTAAGGGCGCATCAATTAGTGCCTAAATAATATACCATGAGGTAAACATCTTTGCAAGCATAAATTTAAATTTTTTTTTATTTTTTTTAAAACTTTTTTAAATTAGTGCTTCCTTCATGATTATAGCACAAAAGAATACTAAAAAGCTATAAAAGCTTTCTAGTATTCTTTATTTTTAATGACATTAAAACTTGTTTTATATAATCCTATGAAAACAAGTACCATCACAATACTAATCACAATAATACTTAAATTAAATTGAATTAAAGGAACAATCGAAAAAATAACACAAATACAAATTGTTAATAAAATAGTCGCAATCTTACTCTTCTCGGCATCGTATTTTAAACGAAATGGAATCTGGAAACAAACCATTGTATATACAATAGGTAAACAACACAAAGAAACGAAGATAAAATCCATTGTGAATTTATTTTGAATCATCATTGCTACACTACAACCCACTACACCAATCAACCATCCTGTTACACAACAAATCAAACACAACAAGAATTTCTCTTGTACGTATTGTTTCTTTGTTGATGGAAGGGAAAATAGAAAAGGCATTCCATTATCAAATTGATCATAGCTAATGGTTCCGATGGCATTCGTTGATAAAATAAAAGCTAAATACATAACAGCTGTATAGGGAGACAATACATATAAATAAGCACTCACAAATAAAAGAAAAATACTATACAGTGCTTGTCCTTTCATAATTTCTAAATCTTTTATAAATAAACCTTTCATAGTCTTTCTCCTTTTATCATCATGGAAATAAAATCATCAAGGGTGTTGTTTTCAATCACAATCGATGGATAATTCTCAACATAGAATTGTTTTTGATTCGTTAATAAAGAATAACCATAGGCTTCTTTTTTACAACGTAAAATATAACTTGTATCTATTTTATGAAATTGATCTTCACTTACTTTTAATATGGCATAATCACTTAATAAAACATCCATGTCTTCATGAAGTAAAATACGACCATTATCAATCATATAAATCGTATCGCATAGATTTTCAATATCACTGGAAATATGGGTACTAATTAAAATCGCATTATCTTCATCTTTTGACATAAATTCTCTTAATAAATCCAAGATTTCATCACGACTTACTACATCTAATCCTAAAGTAGGTTCATCTAATAATAGAAGCTTGGCATTATGACTCAAAGCACAAATGACTTTAATTTTAGATTTCATCCCAAATGAAAATTCTTTAATTTTTTTATCTTCAGGAAGATGATATTCTTTTACTTTCTTTTGGAAATAATTCTCATCAAATTGAGGATACGTATTCTTCATAATATTTTTAATTTGTTTAATTGATAAATACGAACTATAAAAAGAATCTGATAATACAACACCAATTTGACAACGATCCAATGAAGTTAATTCATCTTTATTCTTATCAAAAAGAAAAATAGAACCACTATCAATGGAAATAATATTTAATATAGATTTATATAAAGTACTTTTACCCGATCCGTTTTTACCAATTAAACCCGTAATCATTCCCTTAGGAACATGCAAGGAACAATTTAATTCAAAATCAGGATAAGATTTCACAACGTTATTTATTTTAATCATCTTTCTTCCTCCAAAATAAGTGCAACTAAATCACATAATTCTTCTTTTGATATGCCATTTTGTAGTGCACTAGAAAAAACTTGTTCTAACTCTTTTTGTGTCTTCGTTAATTGTTCTTCTTTCATTAATGAACAATTAATTTCCTTAACATAACTACCTTTTCCATGAACCGTTTGAATAAAACCAGTTTGTTCTAAGTTGTCATAGGCTTTTTTAACTGTTAAAGCACTGATTTTTAATTCATTGGCTAAGCCACGAACCGATGGTAAGGCATCATTTTCATTTAATTCATGACTGATAATTTGATTTTTTATTTGATTCACGATTTGTTCATAAATAGGAATCATACTTGAATGGTTAATAATAATTTTCATAGGTACCTCTATAAACAGTATATAACAGTATATAACACATAACAATATCAAAATCTTATTTTTTAAAATAAAAAAGATGATAAAATAAAGAAGGAGGTATCATTTATGAGTGATTTAGATCAAGTAAAAGGGAATTTAATTGTATCTTGCCAAGCTTTACCAGATGAACCGCTTCATTCATCATTTATCATGGGAAGAATGGCTCTAGCAGCCTATCAAGGAGGAGCCAAAGGAATTCGTGCCAATACGGTTGCGGATATTGAAGAAATTAAAAAGAATGTTGATTTACCAGTTATTGGAATCATCAAAGAAGTGTATGGAGATTCACCGGTATACATTACGCCAACAATGAAAGAAGTTGACGCTTTAATGGAAATCAAACCAGATATCATTGCCGTTGATGCGACTTGTCGTATTCACCCCGATGGAAAAACAATTGATGAATTCTTTAAAGATATTAAAGTTAAATATCCAAATCAATTATTAATGGCCGATTGTGCAACACCAGAAGAAATGGTTCATGCCGATGAATTGGGATTTGATTTCATTGGAACAACTTTAGTTGGTTATACAGAACAATCAAAGGGAATGAAAATTGAAAACGATGACTTCAAAATTATTCGTGATTTATTAGCGGTTTGTAAACATAAAGTCATTGCCGAAGGAAATATTGATACACCAGAAAAAGTAAGACGTGTATTAGATTTGGGATGTTATAGTTGTGTAGTTGGATCTATTATTACTCGTCCACAAGTTATCACAAAACGCTTTGTTGATGCGATTAAAAAATAAATAATATGAAGATGCTTCAAAATGAAAGGAAGCATCTTTTTTTAAAAGAAATTTATATGAATAGTGTATAATAAAGAAAGGAGTCAAAAAAATGTTAGAAAAAAATCAATTGGAAACATTGCTTTCTCTTTGCCTTGATAGTAAAGCTGATTTTGCGGAAATCTTTGAAGAAGAAACAACATCGGAATCCATTAATTTATTAAACGGAATTGTGGAAGACGTTGATCTAACGAATCGAAAAGGAATTGGAATTCGCATTTATTGTGGATGTCAATCCGTATATGGATATACCAATGATTTAGAAATGGAATCTTTAATTGAATTCACAAAATCTTTAAAAGAAGCATTTGGAAACGAACAAAAAAATTGTCAAATTACTTTAAAAGAAGAAACAATCGAAAATAAACATAAAATAGAAATCAATCCCTTTGATGTTGAACTAAAAGATAAAGTGAAATTACTTAAAAAAGCCAATCGCTATGCACATTGTGATGGACGTATTTTTAAGGTGCAATGTAACTTGTTAAGCGTATGTCAACACGTTCAAATCTCTAATACTAAAGGAAAACTCGTACAAGATACCCGAATTCGTACGCGCCTTCCAATTAGTGTTTATGCCAAGGAAAACGACAAAATGCAATCCGGTTTTGAAGGACCTGGAGCAAGTAGTGGATTGGAATACTTCAGTGATGAATTCATCAAAGAAAAAGCTAGAGAAGCGAGTCGAGTTGCCTTAGTCAACTTAGAAGCGAAAGATTGCCCATCTGGAAAGATGCCAGTCATTATTGATAATGGATTTGGAGGCGTTATTTTCCATGAAGCATGTGGACATGCCCTTGAAGCTAGCGCTGTAAGTAAAAATCAAAGTGTTTTTGCGAATAAATTAAATACCCAAATCGCAAGTAGTAAAGTAACCGCTATTGATGATGGTACCATTCCTAATGGATGGGGATCTCAAAACGTAGATGATGAAGGAAATCCGCAACAAAAGCGTGTTCTTATTAAAGATGGAATTCTTGTATCGTATATGGTTGATCAATTAAATGGACGAAGAATGAATATGGAATCAACAGGATCTTCAAGAAGACAATCTTATAAATATGAACCAACATCACGTATGTCAAATACCTATATCGCAGCTGGAGACGATGACTTTGAAGAAATGTTTGAAGGCATTGAAAAAGGATTGTATGCCAAAAAAATGGGTGGAGGAAGTGTCAATCCTCAAACGGGAGAATTTAATTTTGCGGTAAATGAAGGATATTTAATTGAAAATGGTAAAATCACATATCCAGTTAAAGGAGCTACTTTAATTGGAAGTGGAGCTGAAATATTAATGAACATTGACCGTGTGGGGAAAAATCTAGCCCGTGCTCAAGGAATGTGTGGAGCAAGTTCAGGAAATGTTCCAACCGATGTCGGACAACCCGCTATTCGTGTTTCTTCTATTACGGTAGGAGGTACATGCAATGAATAAACAAAAATGGATTTTAAAAGCACAAGAATTAGGAATTCAAGAATTTGAAATCTATCAGAATTTATCTTATGAAAAAGAAGTGACTTGGTTTAATGGCACAATGGATAAATTTGAAACAAGTAAAGTATTGGGAACCTATATTCGTGGAATTATTGATGGCAATATGTCCAATATGTATCTAGAACAAGTCGATGATGACAATTGTGATTACATTCTTCATCAATTAATCAATCAAATATCGATTATTAACTCTAAAGAAAAAGATACAATACGACAAGCTGAGAATATTGAACCCATAAAAAAAGACACACAATGGCTTACACCATCAATGGATGATGTCTACAAAATCATGGAACAACTAGAAAAGAAGACACTTGAATACGATGAAAGAGTTATTCAAGTCGCTCATGAATCTTGGAATGAAGCCAAAGAAACCATTTCAATTACTAACTCCAAAGGAATTGATTTAGTTGATGAAGACCAGCTTCAATACTTAGCTATGTCTGTTGTCGTGCAACAAGGACAAGAAATTAAAGACTATACCGAAATTGAAATCTTACCTGATTTATCACAATTTAAAATGGACGAATTTATTTCAAGAACGGTTGATAAAGCGCTATTGAAATTAAATTCAAAATCATATCCATCTATGACATCACCCGTGATATTCACAAGTGATGCGATGCGTTCTTTATTTTCTAGTTTTATGGGATTGTTTAGTGGCGATTTAATTCATAAAGGACTATCTTGTTTAAAAGGAAAAGAAAATACCCAAATCTTTTCGAAAGACATTACCATTATCGATAACCCAAGAAATTTAGATGCCCTTTGTGTAAGAAGCTTCGATGATGAAGGATGCCCAACAAGTAAAAAAACACTTGTGGACCAAGGTGTCTTTAAATTAGCGCTACAAAGTACGAAATCCGCCAATCGTTTAGGACTAGAAAGCACAGGAAATGGCTTCCGTTCTGGAAGTGACATTGCGGTTCAACCTTTGAATTGTTGTATTATGCCTCAAGATCATTCTTTTGAACAAATGTGTGAACAAATGAATGAAGGACTCGTCATTGAAAGTGTAACGGGACTTCATGCTGGAATTGATTTTGTGAGTACGAATTTTAGTCTACAAGCAAGTGGATATTCAATAAAAAATGGAAAAAGAAATCAAAGTATATCATTAATTACAGTTGCCGGTAATTTCATGGAATTAATGAATGATGTAGAAATGATAGGAAATGACTTGGATTGGAAGTATCATACCATTGCTTGTCCAAGTATATATTTTAAAAAATGTGCAATAAGTGGAGAATAAAAATATGGCAGAATTTAATAATGAAAAACTAAGAGACGTTTTAAGAGATTATCGTCAAAACCCAACCCAAGAAAATGTAAATCGTATGGGAACTACGTTACAAACAGCGAGTATCTTAATTCCTTCAATTTGGGATAAAGAACCAAAAGTAGGACCAAATGGACAAATGTTGTTTCAAGAAAACACCCAATTTCAGTTCGCAATTCTACAATTAAAAAACGAACAAAAATTTATTGTTGCCTTTACATCTTATTATGACTATAAACACTGGGACACAGAAAAACGCTTTAAACCAATGGTTTTACCTTTAACTCGTTTTATGAAATTAATTAAAAATGTACCAGATGATATTAAAGGTATTTTTATCGATCCAACGGATGTCAAAATCCCATTGGATATGAATTTCTTACATCAAGTAGAGGCAAGAGAAACAGCCCAACATACTTCGATGAAGAAAAGAGAATTTAAAGCGAATGAAACATTAAAAATTAAAGAAGCTGAACAGGCAAAGGAATTAAAACAATCAATGATTCGTTTTGCGCAAAACGAACCATCTATTCGTGCTATTTACTTGAAAGAAAGATTAGTAGAAAAAGAAGGAACGCATTGGTTAATTGTGGTCGATATGGAACAAGAAAATCCACAAATGTTCCAGGCATTGGGTTCTTTTATTCATCCATATGATGAAAATAAAGAAATGGAATTTATGTTTGCGTCCCATCCTATTAGTCAAAAAATCATCGAAAATTCAAAGCCAGTTTATAGTAAAAATGAAATGGCCTAACTATATTTTAGAAATACTTGAAACCCTGAACCAAAAAGGGTTTCAAGCTTATTTAGTGGGAGGATGCGTTCGTGATCAAGTATTAAATATTGAATGCCATGATTACGACATAACTACCGATGCCACTCCCCAACAAGTATTAGATTTATTTCATTCCAGTGCAAGTTGTGGTATGAAACATGGAACTATCATCGTTCAAAAAGAAACAGATGTAGAAATCACAACTTTTCGTAAAGAATCAAATTATACCGATCATAGACACCCTGATTCGGTTACCTTTGTACAAGACCTTTCACAAGACTTAAAGCGAAGAGACTTTACCGTGAATGCTTTGGCATATAATCCCCAAACAGGAATAATTGATTTATTTCATGGTCTAGAAGATTGTCAAAATAAAATTATTCGTACGATTTCAGATCCCAATGAATCCTTTAATGAAGATGCCTTACGTATGTTAAGGGCTTTTCGTTTTTGCGCAAAACTTCATTTTGAAATGGACGAACATACATTCCAAGCTATCAATCATCATGCCCAAGATATTCAATATATTTCCAAAGAAAGAATTCATGAAGAATTGACGGAAATACTTTATTATGACCCTTTTCAAATTGAAAAAATGGTGGACTTATTGTATCCTATTATTCCTGAATTAAAGGAAAGTCAGCAATGCACACAAAATTCCATTTATCACTTTACCAATGTCCTTCATCATTCTTTATTAGCTATTTCATATTTACCAGAATTTGATGAAACATTGGCCTATACTTTATTGTTCCATGACCTAGGAAAACCGAAAGCGAAAACAACGAAAAATGGAATAGATCATTTCAAAAAACATCCTCTTTATTCAATGGAAATTGCGAAACGTCTTTGTGAAGAATTAAAGATGACTTCTTATCAAAAAGAAGTGATTCCTACTCTTGTTTATTATCACGATGATGGATTTAAAAAAGGAATGGATTCCATTTATTATTTTCGCATTGAATTAGGATGGAATGAAAAAATGATGGATGATTTAATCACAATACGACGATGTGATTTACTAGCGCATTCTAAAAAAGGACAAGAAACATTAAAACAATTAGATGAATTTGTATTGTTGTATGAACAAGTAAAGAAGTCATCTATTTTTAATGTGAAGGAATTAGATATTAATGGAAATGATATTATTTCGAATACCAATTTAAAAGGAAAACAAATCAAAGAAGCACTAAATGCTTGTTTAAAATATTGTTTTTATCATCCTGAACAAAATAAAAAAGAATTATTATTAGAGTATATTGGAGAACTATGGAGTTAATTATTATTATTTTATTGATTGTATTGATACTATGTGTATTATTTCTTATTTTTGAAATTAAAAATAAAGAAAACCAAATGAATCAATCAAATCACTATATTCAAAATATGGAACAAGACCTTAAGAAAATGAATCAAGTCATGACGAATGTCAAACAAAGAGGAAACTGGGGAGAATATCAGTTATCGTATTTATTGGGCATATATGCCGCTGATAATGAAGAAGTCTATAAAATGCAGTATATCCTAGACAACAATAAAATAGTAGATGCAGCTTTGTTTTTACCAGGAACTGAAAAAGTATTGTGTATTGATTCTAAATTTCCTATGGAAAATTATTTAAAAATGAATGAAGATAAAGAAAACCAAGAGTATTATTTTCGTTTATTTAAAAATAATATAAAAAAACACATTGATGATGTTTCAACGAAATACATCACACCCTATACAGCCAATCAAGCTATTTTATTTATTCCGAGTGAAGCTATTTATCAATTTATTTGTTCTAAGAGCTCTGATTTATTTCAATATGCTTTAAATCAACACGTATTATTAGCTTCACCGACAACGCTAATTGGAATTATTTATACATTGATTTCCTCTACTAAAGATTTTTATCGTCAAAGTCATGTCGAAGAAATTGAACAAGATTTAGAGGCGCTTCTACAAGATGTGGATCGTTTACTTCTTCGTTGTGATAAAGCACAGAAAAATTTAAATAATCTACAAGAACAATATCAAATGATTTATACTTCCAGTCAAAAAATTGGAAAACGAATTCAGAAAATCACGAAAGGAGAATTATGATGATCACAACACTTAAAGGAGATATTTCCAGGCTTGATTTTGATGTCATTGTCAATCCAGCAGGAAAAGACTTAATGCCTGTAGAAGGTGTATGTTCACAAATCTTTGCTCGTGCTGGACAAGGACTCATTGATGAATGTCAATCTTTAAAAGGTTGTGATGTTGCCATGGCAAAATTAACGAAAGCCTATGATCTTCCTTGTCAGGCCATTATTCATGTTGTAGTTCCTACTTTTGTGAATATGGAAGGAGAAAAAGAAATATTGGAAGCTTGTTTCTGGAATGCTTGTGCCCAAGCCTATAGCTATGCCCGTGAACATGAATTAGAACAATTAATGGTGGCTTTTCCAGTATTAGGAAGTGATCGTGGCTATGATAAAAGACAAGCATGTGAAATTGGTGTCAGAACCATTCGTAAGTTATTTAGAGAATATCCGGATACAAAGTGCATTGATGTTGTCTTTGTTTGTGATGACCAAGAAGTATATAGCTATATGAAAGAGGAATTGAAACATGCGATCATTCGTTGATTTATCTCATGATTTTTTAAAACCTGTCCTCCATTATCAAGCTATTTGTGTGGATGCGACATTAGGAAATGGTTTAGACAGTCGTTTCTTTTTATCACAGAAAGTAAAGAAAGTCATTGCCTTTGAAGTACAACAAGAAGCTATAGATAAAAGTAATATTCAAGATACTCATTTTGAGGTTCATTTAATGGGACATGAACACATGGATGAAGTCATTCATCAAGAAGTTGATGCGATGATTTTTAACTTTGGATATTGTCCCGGACTAGATGAAAGTATTCATACGAATGTGAATACAAGCTTAGAAGCTGTAAAAAAGGGTTTGGCTTTATTAAAGAAAAAAGGAAGAATGGCATTAGTTTTTTATCCTCATGATCAAGGACAACAAGAAGCACAAGAAATAGAAAGTTATTTAATGTCTTTGAATTCGAATCAATATATGATCCTAAAAACAAAGTTAATGAATCGTAAGAGTCCTTACTTAGTGGGAATTGAAAAAATTCGTTAGTTATTTGTGATATAATAAGTACGCAAGATAGTACGTAAGATAGTACGCAAGATGAAGGAGAATTTTTATGGATGCATATAAACCGCCTTTCACAATCACAAATAAAATTTTATCTTTGGTGTCGTCGATTTCAGAAAAACTAGGCCGTATTGTTACGATAAATGAACTTGAATCTAAACCACATTTAAGAAAAAATAATAAAATAAAATCCATTCATTCTTCTCTAAAGATTGAAGCGAATTCTTTAACACTAAATCAAGTTTATGATGTAATTGATGGAAAAGCTGTTTTAGGAGAACAAAAAGAAATACAAGAAGTAAAAAATGCGTATGAGGCCTATGAGCATATAGGCGAAATCAATCCATTTAATATCCAAGACCTAAAAAAGTTTCATGGTATTATGACCAAGTATTTAGTAAAAGAATCAGGTCGATTTCGTTCCGGTGAAGAAGGTGTTTTTAGTGGGGATAAATGTATTTTTATGGCACCTCCTGCCCAATTTGTACCACAACTTATGGATGATTTGTTTGGTTGGATGAACGATGTAAAAGGTGAACTTCATCCTTTGATTTTAAGTAGTGTATTTCATTATGAATTTGTTTTTATTCATCCTTTTTCCGATGGCAATGGACGAATGGCTAGACTATGGCAAACAGCTATTTTGAAAGAATGGAAGCCAATATTTGAATTTATTCCTATTGAAAGTCAAATAGAAAAATTCCAGGAAGGTTATTATGATGCGATTTCTAAATGTTATAAAACGGGGGAATCTACAATTTTTATTACTTTTATGTTGGAACAGATTGATCAAATATTAGATGAAATTATGAAGCAAGTAAATCAAGACGATAATCAACCTGTGTATAAACTTCTTAGTGTAATGGAATGTGGCATCTCGTATTCTACGCAAATGCTTATGAAAAAAATGGGTTTAAAATCAAGAGAAGGATTTAGAAGAAACTATCTTCGCCCCGCCATTGAATTAAAGTTAATCAAAATGACGATTCCAGATAAACCAAATAGTAAAAATCAAAGATATATTAAAGTGTAAGCAGCAAGTCTGCTTATTTTTTATTTGCACGCTTTCATTAAATGATATAACATTAAAAAAGAGGACAAAAATATGGAGATTAAAGAAGCTAGTTTATTTCATGAATTTAAAGGCGATATTCAAGGAAAAGTTGAATGTTCAAAAAAACTGTATAAAGACGCGAAAAGTTTTTATAAAACAGTGGATGAATCATTAAGTGATGATACGATTATGTATGAAGTTAGTGTTGTGAATTCGGACTATAAAACAGAAGGACACTTAAATTGGGGAATTAGTTTATTACATCCTGTTTTAGTAAATGGTGAATGTAACATGACAAGAGGACACTTTCACGAAGACTTAAATTGTGAAGAATATTATTGGTGTGCTAGTGGAAGTGGGCTATTAATGTTGATGGATGAAAATGGAAAAACGTGGTGTGAACAAATGAAAGAAGGAAGTCTTCATCGTATTGATGGAGCCCATGCACATCGTTTAATTAATACATCCAATGAAGACCTAAAAGTCATCTGTGTTTGGAATGCCAATGCAGGACATGACTATAGTCGTGTGGAACAACATCCATTTCAATATCGTTTATTTAAAAGAAACGATGAAATTTGTGTTGAAGAAATATAATTTTTTTTGAATACGAAAAAAGAAGCGCTTACAGATTCGAATTCAAAATAAAAAACTTTGTTTTTTGGATAAAAATCAAAAAAATAAAGTAATTTTACACTCTTTCATGCATAATGACGATGCAAGAAGGAGTGATAAATATGTTGTACGCAACCCACTATGAACCAGAAGAATTTGTAGAATTAATCTACAAAAAGAATCTAAAAGTATTTGAAAGAGTTTATGTACTTGAGACGAGTATTGCGGGTGTTGTATACATGTGTCGAGACGATGAAAATTTATATTATATGGATCGTTTCATTCCTACATCACAAAAGAAAGATGCACTTAAGAAACAAGATGCTTATAAATTACATCAAGAACTCTATGCCAAAATTAATTTAGATGAAAAAATGAGAAGGAAGAACTATGAGTATTATTTATAAAGGAAGAGAAATTAAATACATTGCCAGTGATTTAGATGGAACTTTATTGTTTGATGAAGGACATGAATTAGAACAGGAAGTATATGATGTTATTGAAAAAATAATTGATAAAGATGTTTTATTTATTGTAGCCAGTGGTAGAACCTATACGAATGAATTAGAAATCATGGAACCATTAAAAGATAAAATATCATTTATCGCATCCAATGGAGTGACTTGTTACCACAAAGGAAAACAATTATTTGATAATGTGATTGATAAAGAACACGCATTAAAAATATTTGAATTAGTCAATGAAAAACAATTAGGTCATTTATTTGTATCTTGTAACAGTCAATTGTATTCCGCCTCGAAAGATGAAAAGTTTATTCATCATATGAATGAAGACCTTCATTTATATATGAAATTAGTTGATGATTTAAATGAAATTAATCAACCAATTGATAAAATATCCATCTTTAACGAAGACGGATACCAAAGTGTTCTACCAACTTTAAAAGATGGACTACCAGATATTAAAGTGGTATCCAGTGGAAATCAATGGATTGATTTTTTACCTTTTGGAGTCAATAAAGGAAACGCTCTAAAACATTTATTAAATGAAGTAGGACTTCAATTAGAAGATGGAATGGCTTTTGGAGATCAAGACAATGACATTGAAATGGTTAAAGAAGCGGGTATAGGATTTGGAATGAAAACAGGAACGTCTTCATTAAAAGCATCGGCAGATGAAATCGTAGATAGTGCTATTGAAAAATTAAAGGAAATTGTCGCTTAAACAATTTCCTCTTTTTTTTTTACATATGTTTCTTTAATACATCAAAATATACATTTCCATATTTTAATAAATTATTGTGGAAATCCATATCGGACATCTTTTGGTCTTTTAAATTAAGAATTTGTAGATATCCATAATAATAAGATAAGAAAGTCGTTGGATTATCGGCTACTTGATTATAAATAGTACTCATATCCATTCCATATTGAGAATTTAATTCATCAAGAGTTAAACCATTGTAGTTGATTTCAATATCAAGTAAAGCCGTTAAATAGAAATTCATTTCCGATTCTAATTTATATAAAGTTGTATTTAAATCCAAATAATTCAAAGCATAGATTTGAGCATAGGTCGCATATCCTTCTGCTAAACCAGAATTATCAAATAAAAATTGAATTGGATATTCTAAGTTTTCCGCATTGTATTGAGCTTGATACATATGACCCGTAATTCCTTCATGAGCTAGAGTTGTATATAATTCAATATCTGTAGTATCTTTTCCATAGTCTCTTTGATTATATCGAATTTGATATGGAAGCGTATTATCTAAACTAGGAATCACAAAATAAGCTACTATTCCATCGGTACTTTGATCATCGTCTAATGGAGTTAGTTCATAGTTCATGTCTTTTACTTCAGGGAAATAGCTTTTATAGTTTTCATTTAAAAAAGTTAATATTTCTTCAGCTGAATTAAAAGAAGTTGAAATTGGATCTGTTTCAATTTCAGTATAAGTATAGTTATACAATACGTCTGTTAAAGCATCTTGTAACTGTTCTTGAATATCTTCAATCGAAGTTGTTGTACCTGTTGCTTTTTCAACCAATAATTCATAGTATTCCAAACCATTTTCTGTATTATATAAACCCGTAACAGGTTGAACTTTATCTTTTAAAGATACAATCGTATCTAATAAAGATTGATAAGAAGGGAATACATATTGTTGTATAGAATCATGAATTTGTGTTTTATATGATTCTTTATTATCAATTGAAAGGGCATCGACTTCTTTTATAAGTTCTTTAGTTATACTTGAATTATCTTTGGAAGCAAGTGTTTCTTGAATAGAACTTGTTACGGTATCATAATCAAAACGAAGCATATTTTGATTGGCTTGTTCTTTGATATAAGAAATCACTTCATCCATGTATCTAGGCGTATCTTGAATTAGAATTAATAAATCTTGAATGTCTTTTTCATTTCGTAATACATATTCGCTAAAGAATGTGATTAAATTTTCATGAATACCACCCATACTACTTAAAACATTTGTGCTATACATGAACTTTTCATCATTCATTTTTAATTCCCAATTTAATTCTTTTTCTAATTCATCATAAATTACTTTTTGAGTAGTATCTAAGTCATTATATTTAAAAGATTTTAAATCATCGAGTGTTTGTTCAACTTGTTTTGTTGTATCTTCATTTACGTGTCCTAATGAAATTTCAACATTATTAGTATCAATGCCATAGTTTTCGGGATTTTCTAGGTATTGATGCATTGTTGTATAGTCACTTTCCATTTCGTTAATGAAATAATCATTGCAGAAGTCAATAAATTGTTTATTTGGACCTTCAACTTTTGTTGTACATCCACTTAATAAACAAAGCGATAAAATAATAGATAGTAGTTTTTTCATAGTCATCTCCTTTTTTTTTAAAAAAAACGGGTGACTTAAATGTCATCCGTTATTTCCTTTTTATAAACAATCATTTGATCAATATGATGACGAACCATGTTTTTGACATGTACATGAATTTGTTTAAGATCAATATCAAATCCTGTTCCATCTTCAGGAATTTTTCCATAACAATCCAATATATAGCCACCAATGGTTTCAAATTCATCAACTGGTAAAGTAATATTTAAAGCTTCACAAACTTCTTCTAAATCAGCGGTTCCTTTAATTAAAAATTTATTAGGCGCTAATTTTTGAATATCTTCTGGTTCAATCGAATCATCTTCTTCATTCATTTCCCCTAAGATTGTTTCAATGATGTCGTGTAACGTAACAATTCCATTCATTCCTCCATATTCATCTAATACAATCGCAAAATATGTTTTTTTCTGCTGCATTTGACGGAATAAGTCATCGGTTTTCATGTTCTCAGGAACAAAGAATGGTTTGTCCACAGCTTTCTTTAAAATGGTATCCATGGATGGTTTAGATAAACGAAAATAATCGCGTGTATCTAAGACCCCAATGATATCGTCTTCATCTTGTTGGTAGACAGGATAGAAAGTATGACGGTTATTTAAAATAATAGTATGCCATTCTTTAATATCGTCTTCTAAACTAAGGGCAATGACTTCGGAGCGATGAGTACAGATTTCATCAACATTGGTATCATCGAATTCAAATATATTTTCAATGTATTCTTTTTGTGGTTCTTCAAGATTTCCACTTTCACTTGAGGCACTAATAAGCTCACGAATATCTTCTTCACTGATTTCTTGTGGTTTTACGACTTTGATTTTTAAGAAAAAAGTAAAAATTGATAAGAAAGGATAAATTTTAAAGAAGGATTGGACCATCTTTAATTGAAATTTATCAGATCTTGATAAAGTCCATATTTTTACTAATTTTTCAAAGATTAAAAAATACACATAACCATAAATAAATAAAAATAAAACAAAATATAGTTTATTTAAATATGGCTTTAATAAAATGAGTGAAACCATAAGCATTCCGATAATCAACATTAATTGATACCAGGAAATGGTTGTTAGTATGGAATCGGTTTTCTCATTTTTAGAATCATATTCAAATAGGGTATAAACCATCGCAAAATAAAAAGACAACAAAAATAGTAAAACTAGAATCCACGGGCTCATATGCGAACTCCTGTTTCTATGGGAATCGAATCATCATTTGTCATGTAATATATTCTCCTTTATTTATATATACAAATGTATCATTTATCATTCAATTAATCAATTTTCAAGAAAAGCTTCCATAATGGCTTTACGAGTAATGATACCAATAAAAATATTACGATCATCTACAACCGGAACATAGTTTTGTTTTAAAGATTGTTGTAGAACATCGGGAATGGAAGTTGAAATGGAAACCGCTGGCATAAAGTCTTTTCGAATAATTGTTTTTAATGGTTTATCCATATCAACGTTTTCTTGTGTCACATACCATAAAAAATCACCTTCGGTAACAGAACCAATATAAGCTCCTTCTTTATCAATGACAGGAATGGCGGTGTAACCTGTTTTTTTCATTTCTTCTAGTCCTTGTTTAATGGTTAAAGAACTATTTAAATAGAAGACATCTCCTTTCTTTTTTAGAAAAAAGAAAATGTTATCTTTCATGTAAAATCACCTCAATATTATTGTATATAAATTTAAAAATAAATTGTCAAATAATTATGGTAAATTAAATTATAAGTGGCATTGAAAAATGTATATCTTGTGATAAAATAGTCTAAGAAAATTTGGAGATATCCAAAATTTTGTATAGTTAGGAGGATTCTTTAATGAATAAACATTCGTTACTGTCCATGAAAGATTTATCTACTGACGATATTTTTAGTATTCTTAATGATGCTAGACTTTTTAATAATTCCTATAAAGATTGGCAATTTCCTTTTAAAAAGGCATTGGTTGCTAATCTTTTTTTTGAGCCTAGTACACGTACTCATTTTTCCTTTGCGAGTGCGCAACATCAATTGGGATGTCAAGTAGAAGACTTTAATGCAGAAACATCTAGTGTACAAAAAGGGGAAACCTTATATGATACAGTAAAAACATTTGAAGCAATTGGATATGACTGTCTAGTCATTCGTCATCCTAAAGATGAATATTTTAAATACTTAGAAGGAATTAATATTCCTATTATTAATGCCGGGGATGGAGCTGGAAACCATCCAACTCAATGTTTACTTGACCTATTAACAATCTATGATGAATTTGGAACATTTGAAAACTTAAATGTAGTCATTGTTGGAGACATTTTACACTCACGTGTAGCCGCAAGTGATAAAGACGCTCTAAATCGTTTAGGCGCAAATGTTTACTTTGCAGGACCAGAAGAATGGCAAAGAGAAGGGTATCCAACTATGGATTTTGATGAAGCCATTGAATGGGCTGATGTTGTTATGATGCTTCGAATTCAAAAAGAAAGAGGAGCGGCTCCAAATGGTGGAATCGATTATTTAAGTCGCTATGGATTAAATAAAGAACGCTATAGTCGTATGAAAGAACATGCCATTATTATGCATCCAGCTCCATTTAATAGAGGCGTAGAAATCGATGGGGATTTAGTGGAAAGCGAAAAATCTCGTATCTTTAAACAGATGTCAAATGGAGTATTGGTTCGTAAAGCGGTTATGAAACGTGCCTTTGGTTTAGAACCATTTGAGGAGGAAACATGCAAGTAATTCGTAATGGATTGGTCTTAATTGAAGATGAATTAAAGCCATGTGATATTTTATTTGACGAAAACGAAATTATCGATATCCAAGAACACATTGAAGGAGATTACCCTGAAATTGATGCCAAAGGATGTGCCGTACTACCTGGATTTGTTGATGTACATGTACATTTACGTGAACCAGGACACACTGAAAAAGAAACCATTGAAACGGGAACAAAAGCAGCAGCACATGGAGGATTCACAAGTATTTTCTGTATGCCAAATGTAATCCCTTTTCCTGATAATACCGAAACAATGAAAGATTATTTACATTTGATTGATGAAAAGGCTGTTGTTCGTACATATCCATATGCATGTATTACTAAACAAGAAGCTTCTAAAGAAGTTGTTGATATGAAATCTTTATCGCAAATGGGAATTCATTGGTTTAGTGATGATGGGGTAGGAGTAAGTACAAGAGAAGTCATGAAACAAGCCATGGAACAAGCTAAAGATTGTGATGCTATGATTGTAGCTCATACCGAAGATATGGCGTATCGTAAACCAGGAGCGAGTGTTCATGAAAGTGAAGTAACAGCTCAAAAAGGTTGGTTAGGCATTCCAAGTGCATGTGAAAGTGCACAATTAATTCGTGATTTAGGAATTGTAGAAGAAGTTGGATGTAAATATCATGCTTGTCATATTTCGGCTTCAGAAAGTGTTGAAGCTTTAAGACAAGCTAAACAAAAAGGATTGGATGTAACAGGTGAAGTTACGGTGCATCATTTATTATTAGAAGATAAAGATGTACAAGGTCCAAATTGGAAAATGAATCCACCTCTTCGTTCTCATGCCGATCGTATGGCTTTAATTGAGGGATTGGAAAATGGGTCTTTGGATTTTATTGCCAATGACCATGCTCCTCATACACAAGAAGAAAAAAATAAACCAATGGATAAGTGTCCATTTGGAATTGTATCATTAGAAACTTGTTTTTCATTGTTATATACACAATTTGTTGTGCGCGAAAAACGTTGGACATTGGCTCAATTAGTTAATTATATGAGTAAAAAACCAGCTGAGCGTTTTGGATTAGAAAAAGCAGGACAAATCAAAAAAGGATACCAACCGGATTTTGTGATTGTGGATTTAAATGAAGAATATGTAATTGATGCTTCGCAATTTGAGTCTATGGGAAAAAATACACCATTTAATGGATGGCAAGTATTTGGTAAAATAAAACAAACAATTGTAAAAGCTCAAACAGTTTGGAAAGGATAAGAATATGGAAAGATTATTAGTTTTAGAAGATGGTAGTGTTTATCGCGGAACAGCTTTTGGAAGTGATAATTTTAAAATTGGAGAATTGGTATTTAATACTTCAATGACAGGTTATCAAGAAATTTTAACGGATAATTCCTATTGTGGACAAATCGTTATGATGACATATCCATTAATTGGAAACTATGGAATTAACCGTGATGACAACGAAAGTATGGTTCCATGTGTATTTGGATTCGTTATTCGTGATTACTGTGAACATCCAAGTAATTTCAGATGCCTTGAAACATTAGATGAATACTTAAAAAATAAAAATATCCCAGGAATTTATGGAGTGGATACACGTGCAATTACTAAAAAAATCCGTACAGCAGGTACTTTAAAGGCAACTTTAGCCAATGTGGATGCGGATATTGATGCGGTAGTAGCGGGATTAAAAGCAGCGGATTTTATGCACAATCAAGTAGAACTTGTAAGTACCAATCGCATTTTCCCAATTCCAAATCGTGGTAAAAAAGTTGTTTTAATGGACTTTGGAGCTAAACTTGGAATTGTACGTGAATTATCAAAACGTGGATGTGACTTAATTATTGTTCCATATAATACAAGTGCAGACGAAATTATGAAATTCCACCCAGATGGAGTCATGTTATCAAATGGGCCAGGAGATCCAGAAGATGTACAAGTCGCTATTGAAACGATTCGTGAATTAATTCCTCAAACCGTTGTATTTGGAATTTGTTTAGGACATCAATTGATTTCATTGGCATGTGGAGCTAAAACATATAAATTAAAATTTGGACACCGTGGAGCCAATCATCCTGTTGTGAACTTGGCAACAGGACAAGTGGAAATCACAAGTCAAAACCATGGATTTGCCGTTGATATCGATAGTTTAAAAGACACTCGTTTAGAAATGACACACCAAGCTTTAAATGATAAGAGTTGTGAAGGTGTTCGTCACAAAGATTATCCTTGTTTCTCTGTGCAATATCACCCAGAAGCAAGCGCTGGACCAGAAGATAGTCGTTATTTATTTGATCAATTTATTGAATTAATGGAAAAGGAGACTAACAAAAATGCCGAAGAGAAATGATATACATAAAATTTTAGTCATCGGTTCGGGTCCTATCATTATTGGACAAGCCGCAGAATTTGATTATGCCGGAAGCCAAGCTTGTCAATCATTAAGAGAAGAAGGATACGAAGTTGTATTAATCAACTCAAACCCTGCAACCATTATGACCGATACATCGATTGCTGATCGCGTATATATTGAACCATTAACACTTGATTTCGCTAAACGCGTTATCTATAAAGAAAGACCGGATGCGATTTTAGGATCCCTTGGAGGACAAACGGGATTAAACTTAGTCGTTGAATTACACAACGATGGAATCTTAGATGAATTTGGTGTGGAAATTCTAGGAACAGATTTAGATGCCATTAACCGTGCTGAAGACCGTGAATTATTCCGTGCTTTAATGCAAGAAATCAATGAACCAGTACCTGAAAGTGAAATTGTTCATACCGTTGAACAAGCCATTGCCTTTGCGAATAAACAAGGATATCCATTAGTTGTTCGTCCTGCTTATACATTAGGAGGAACAGGTGGAGGATTCGTCGATAATGAAGATGAATTAAAAGAAATCTGTGAAGCGGGATTAAAAATTTCTCCTGTTCATCAATGTTTAATTGAACAAAGTATTGCCGGATTCAAAGAAATTGAATACGAAGTAATGCGTGATGCTAAAAACAATGCCATCGTAGTATGTAACATGGAAAACATTGACCCTGTTGGAATTCATACCGGAGATAGTATTGTTGTTGCACCAGTACAAACTTTAACAGACCAAGAAAATCAAATGTTACGTAACGCATCTTTAAAAATCATTCGTGCTTTAAAGATTTGTGGTGGATGTAACGTACAATTAGCTTTAAATCCAAAGAGTTTTAAATACTATGTAATTGAAGTAAACCCTCGTGTTTCTCGTTCTTCTGCTTTGGCAAGTAAGGCAACAGGATATCCAATTGCCAAAATCAGTGCGAAATTAGCGGTTGGATTGGGATTAGATGAAATTATTAACCCAGTTACTAAATCAAGTTATGCTTGTTTTGAACCGGCTTTAGACTACATTGTTACGAAATTTGCTCGTTTCCCATTTGATAAATTCCCTAATGCGTCTCGTAAATTAGGAACACAAATGAAGGCAACTGGTGAAGTCATGTCAATTGGTCGTACTTTTGAAGAATCGTTCTTAAAAGCAGTTCGTTCATTGGAAATGAAAGTGGATCATTTGTATAAAAAAGATTTTGATGGAATGTCAAAAGATGAATTATATGAAAAAATCAAACGAAATGATGATGAAAGAATCTTTGCGATTGCTCAGTGGATACGAGATGGATATGATTTAGAATCTATTCATAATTTAACGAAAATTGATTATTTCTTCTTATGGCATATTCAAAATATCATTGATTTAGAAAAAGAATGTAAAGATCACAAAGGTGATATTGACGTTTTACGTAAAATTAAAAAAGCTGGTTTCTCGGATAGTTATATTTCCAAAGTATGGAATATGAACGAAAGTGATTTATATAATTTAAGAAAAGAAAATGGTATTGTACCAGTATTTAAAATGGTAGATACATGTGCTTGTGAATTTAGTAGTGCAACGCCTTATTTCTATTCTACATATGAACAAGAAAATGAATTTATTTGTTCGGATCGTAAAAAAATCATTGTATTAGGATCAGGGCCAATTCGTATTGGACAAGGGGTAGAATTTGATTATGCCACTGTTCATTGTGTTGAAACACTTCGTAAAGAGGGATATGAAGCAATCGTTATCAACAATAACCCAGAAACTGTTTCAACAGATTTCTCAATTAGTGATAAATTATACTTTGAACCATTGACAACGGAAGATGTAATGCACATAGTAGAATTAGAAAAACCATTGGGTGTCATTGTACAATTTGGTGGACAAACAGCTATTAACTTAGCGGATTCATTAGAAAAACATGGGGTTAAGATTTTAGGAACTTCACTTGAATCCATTGACTGGGCAGAAGACCGTCATGAATTTGAAAAGATGTTGAAGAAACTAGATATTCCACAACCAGAAGGAGAAACAGCCGTAACTGTTGATGAAGCCTTAGTCATTGCCAATCGTATTGGATATCCAGTATTAGTTCGTCCTTCTTATGTATTAGGAGGAAGAGCCATGGAAATTGTTCATGATGACGATGAACTTCGTGTTTATATGGCAACTGCTGTAAAAGAAATCAGTCATGATGCTCCTATCTTAATTGACCGTTATGTTGTAGGTAAGGAATTAGAAATCGATGCCATTGCCGATGGTGAAAACGTATATATTCCAGGGGTAATGGAACACATCGAACGTGCGGGTATTCACTCAGGAGACTCTATTAGTGTGTATCCAACACAAAGAATTGATGAAAAGACAAAACAAACAATTATTGATTATGCGACACGAATTGGAAAAGGATTTAAATTCGTTGGTCTATACAATATCCAATTCATCGTTGATAAAAACAATCGTGTTTATGTACTAGAAGTTAATCCACGTAGTTCTCGTACAGTACCATTCTTATCTAAGATTACTGGAGTTCCAATGAGCTACATTGCTACAAAATGTGTTTTAGGACAAAGCATTGTAGATCAAGGATTAACACCTGGATATCATCCAGAAGATAAAGGACATGTATATGTTAAAGCACCAGTGTTCTCATTCTCTAAATTACACAAAGTAGATACTGTTTTAGGACCAGAAATGAAGTCAACAGGAGAAGCTTTAGGATGTGATGTAAGTTTAGAAAAAGCATTGTACAAAGCTTTAATTGCTTCAGGTGTAAATATTCCAATGCATGGTTCGGTATTGTTCACAATTTCCGATGAAACAAAGAAAGAAGCTTATGAATTAGCGAAACGTTTCTATGCGATTGGATATGGTATCTATGCTACAGAGGGAACGGCTAATTACTTACAAGAACGTGGTTTATATGTTCACAAAGTTAATAAAATCGATGATGAACAAAATGATTCAGTATTAGATATTATCCGTAAAGGACAAGTTAACTTTGTTATCAACACAATGACAAATAAAGATCGTAAAGTAAATGACGATGGATACATGATTCGAAGAGTTTCAGCTGAAAACAATATTAGTTGTATGACTTCATTAGATACAGCCGAAGCTTTACTTCAAGTATTAGAGTCATTGTCATTCTCAACAATTAGTATGAATGAAATGGGAAAATAAATATGTTAGAAGATGCACGTATTATACAAAATGTAGAGATTGCCAAAGATGTCTACAAAATGGAATTGGAAACAAACATCTGTAAAGAAGCCAAAGCAGGGCAGTTTATTGAAATTACTGTTCCTGGTTTCTTCTTAAGAAGACCAATTTCAATTCATGAAATCAAAGAACATTCAATTGTAATCATTTATAAAGTTCTTGGCCAAGGAACAAAAGAAATGACTACATTAGATGGAACACTTAATATCTTCGGGCCTCTTGGAAATGGTTTTCCAATTGAAGAAAAAGAAGAAGTTTTATGCATTGGAGGAGGAGTTGGTTTACCTCCTTTGTATGAAACAGCGAAACAGTATCTACAACAAGGAACGAAAGTACAAGTTGTAGTTGGTGCCAATGATGAAGCATCACTATTCTTGATTGATGAATTCAAAGAATTGGGTTGTGATGTATATATGGCAACAATGGATGGTTCTAAAGGAAGCAAAGGAACTGTATTAGAAGCAATTAAAGACAATCACATTGAAACGGATTCTATTTTAGCTTGTGGACCTCTTCCAATGTTGAAAGCACTAAATGAAAAATACACAAAAGGATATATTTCTCTAGAAGCTCGTATGGCATGTGGTATGGGAGCTTGTATGGGATGTGTTGTAAAAGATCAAGAAGGACATTCTTTACGTGTTTGTAAAGATGGACCTGTTTTTGAAATCGGAAAGGTGGCACTATAATGGATATTTCAGTTAAACTACCTGGATTGAATTTAAAAAATCCCGTTATTCCTGCAAGTGGATGCTTTGGATTTGGTAAAGAATTTGCCGAAATCTATGATTTATCACTTCTAGGAGGAATTGCGATTAAAAGTGCAACACCTCAAGAACGCTTTGGAAATCCAACACCAAGAATTGCGGAAACACCAAGTGGAATGTTGAATGCCATTGGTCTTCAAAACAAAGGTGTAGATTCAATCATTGAAAATGAACTTCCGTTCTTATCAAAATACGATACAGAAATCATTGCCAATGTTGCCGGAGCCAGTGAAGAAGATTACGTGGAAGTTATTAAAAAATTAAATGACCAACCTGTAATCAAAGCCTATGAATTAAATATTTCTTGTCCGAATGTTAAACATGGAGGAATTGGTTTAGGAACAAATCCTGAATTAGCGGCTCATGTGACAAGAATGTGTAAAGAAGTTGCCACTAAACCAGTTTATGTAAAATTATCACCCAATGTTACCGATATTGTAGCCATTGCCAAAGCTGTAGAAGAAGCAGGTGCCGATGGATTGGTGTTAATTAATACTTTAATGGGAATGCGCATTAATTTAAAAACAGGAAAACCATTGTTAGCTAATGTTACCGGAGGACTATCAGGTCCTGCCATTAAACCGGTAGCCATTCGTATGGTCTATCAAGTAGCCCAGGCGGTATCGATTCCAATCATTGGAGTCGGTGGAATTACTTGTGCTGAAGATGTACTAGAATTCTTAAATGCGGGCGCAAGTGCTGTAGAAGTTGGTGCCCAAAACTTTGTGGATCCAATGGTATGTCCTAAAATTATCGAAGATCTTCCAAAGGTTTTAGAACAATATGGATATTCTTCAATTCAAGAAGCAATAGGAAGGAGCTTTAAATAATGTCAAAAACAATCGTTGCCCTTGATTTTTCTTCTAAAGAAGAAGTAGTAAATTTTTTAAGTCAATTTGATGAACCAATTTATGTAAAAATCGGTATGGAATTAACATATGCATGTGGATTAGATATCGTTAAAACTGTTAAAGATATGGGACATAACATTTTCCTAGATTTAAAATTACACGATATTCCTAACACTGTTAAAGGTGGAATGAAAAACTTAGCTAAATTAGGTGTAGATATTACTAATGTTCACGCTGCTGGTGGAATTGCCATGATGAAAGCAGCTAAAGAAGGTTTAATGGAAGGAGCACAAGGTGGAAAAACACCTTTATGTATTGCCGTAACACAATTAACTTCTACTTCAAAAGAAGCTATGAACGAAGAATTAGGAATTGAAGGAGAAGTTATTGACTGTGTAGTTAAATACGCATTAAATGCTAAAGCTGCTGGATTAGATGGTGTTGTTTGTTCCGTACACGAAGCAAAAGCTATCAAAGAAGCATGTGGACCTGATTTCTTAACAGTAACTCCAGGTATCCGTCTAGCAACTGATTCAGTAGATGATCAAAAACGTGTTGCCACTCCAGCTTATGCCAAAGAACAAGGTTGTGATTACATCGTAGTTGGTCGTTCTATTACTAAATCAAAGAATCCTAAAGAAACTTATGATTTAATTGAAGAAATGATGAAATAATATTCTAAAGTGAACCTCAATGAGGTTCATTTTTTTTGTCTACATAAAACCCCCAGATATTCTGGGGGTCAGGAAAAGCTTT
>NZ_JBJEEX010000050.1:0-2174 GCF_051873495.1 Floccifex sp. | reverse complement strand
AAACTATTACCTAAAAAATACTTCTAAAAATGGAAATGTCAGTTTTGAACGGGAATTGTATGATGGTAAGAATAGTACGGTGGTTGAAAATAACATAAAAAAGCTTACTGCAGATGAAATAAAGGCGTATAAGGAACAATACAAAACTCAGACACCATTCAGACAATGGAAGTCACAATATGACGGAACAATAAGCGTTACGCAAAATCTTTCAGTTGCAGGAAGTTTTGACCAATCAAATTCTGTCAAAGCCCATGTCTATAAAGGAAACTCGGAAACTTCTGTCAGTTCGCTGGAAAGCATGGTGTCGGGGACAAAATCTTCTGAAAAATTAAATGCCTCGCTTAGTGTAACAAAAGATGAAAATCTATATTTCATAACAGAAACAGATGAACCATTGAATTCTGACATAAACTATAATATTAAGATTGATTATACTGATATAAAATCATATAAAGCACCTTTAAAAGTTCCTGTTTTTTTTCCCGAACAAAGGATAAACAGTCAGATACTGCCGGAAGCATTAAGCCCAATATACAATACAACTACAGAAACCCAATCAGGTGTAAATGGGAATAATATATATTGCCCTGTTTATGTACTAAAGGAAACATGGCAAAATTCAACAGATAAAGAAACATATTCTCAGTTGGTTAGCCAGGGAAGATTTTTGCCCGGAGCTTTTACAGAGAATCAGTTTGATAAAATACTTGAAAGTTTTTCTTCTAAAACAAATACAATAATCAACAAAAGATTTTTTACGGATGATGCTAACGAAGAATTAACTGAGAAAATAATATATGAGCGTTTTGCTGCCTGCTTTATCCATGATCTGACGAATAAAATTTATATCATTCGTGATAACAATGACATTAAGCTTTTTGACTTGCTTTATAATACTTTGGGACAAAAAGAAGTTTTGATTGACTCCTGGAATAATTACAGACTTTTTGATATTGATGCAGTATACGATAAAAATGGAATCATCTATGAACAGAAATCTGAAGTAACTTCAATAGATGCCAGAAGAGGTTCAGATATAACTGGAACCCAGTTAGAAAACGGAAATGTAATTATCCTTGGCGACTATGATGGCAAACTTCTGACTGCATCTATAAAAAATGGAAAAGTTTTCTTTGACAATATCGAACAACAGGATTTTACAGCGCAATTTGAAAAGCAAGATGGTGAAAACAAAGGAGAGACAGTTTTTATTGTCACTCTTGTGCATACATCAGATAATGAAAAAATAATCTATAATCTTACGGATTTTAAGCCGAAAGCCTTGAACCTTTCAAAGGAAGAATTACAGTTAATTGTTGACGAATATACTATTCTCTATGAATCGATTAATGATAGTTACTGGAACTGGAATGAAAAGCTTGAAGATGATGCCTATGAATGCCTAGAAGCTTTTGGAATGAATACAAACCAGCAGAAAAGATTTCTTGAACTTGTTTATGATAAGACAGTAAAAGAAATTATAGAAGAGGAAGAGAAAAAGCAAATTACTGTATATACAAAAAAACAGAACCTGGTCGGTCAGAATCTTATAGATGCTTCTGGTATTCTTGCTGATGTAAAGTTTAATACAATAATAAAAAATGAGTTTTCATATTATGAAAAATCAGATAATGATGAATACAATCTAAAAGATTTATATATAGCGGACATAACAGATGATGACACGCCAACAAGAAAAGATGATGAAAGTAAAATTATTGAAAAATGTAACAATCATGGATTTGGGAAATATTGTTTAGTACAAGTTTTCATAAGACATGATGAAAGTGGATTATACAAACTTGATGATAATTCAAAATTTAGCAGCCGAAGAATTGTATCAGGTGCAATTTCAATTACAGAAGAAAAATATTCTCCAGGGAAAACATCTTGGGATTCTTCAAGTACTTGGAGCGGCATAACACATTCAGACGAAAAAGTTTTGTATGAAGAAAAGAATCAAGATGAAGATGCTGTTATACAGGTCGAGCGTCAGGAAAAACTTTTTGCAGGAAATTCAAACTGGTTCTTTGGTATATGGATAAACGGCAAAACTGCCTTTAATGGAAAAAATATTGAATCAATTTTTGCTGCAAAAGATCATACAAAATATGATTATGACAAAGAAAAATTAAAAGACATGAGCAAAGAAGACGCTGCTGAAAAAAAAG
>NZ_JBJEEX010000049.1:0-10913 GCF_051873495.1 Floccifex sp. | reverse complement strand
TCATCAAGCGCCCATTTATATTACCAAATCACCTTTTTAGAGTCAACACTTTTTTTAAAAAAATAAAAAAAGATTAAACTTTTTTCGTTTAATCCTTTTTCTACGCCAATTCTTCTATTGATAAACAGGAAATCACTTGATTTGAGATCATGCTTTCTTTTACATAACAATATTCTAATAATTCTTTTCGTTGTTCTAAATCACATTTAACATTTAAATATGTCTTTACCATTTTTTTCTTTGCGGTTTGCACATATGCTTTTTCAACTTGAACACTGCCAACTCCAATAGTTTTGGCAATTGCAGGCAATAAAACACTTTCTTCTTTATCAAATCCTATCAAAATATTATACGCTTTACGATGCGCAAATCCTTTAAGTACATGTCCAAACGAAATAGGATAATTCATTGTTTGCTTAACCCAATCCATACTCATATTTCCTTTAAACACAAAACTATATACTGGGTGATTCGAGCGTATCACTCCTTTTTGCATCATGAATTGATTTACACACAAGCTATTTACATCACTCATCGTTAATGCTGTATTATATCCTGGCATTTCTTCTCTAATTTGTTGCCAATCTTGATAGTCATAATAAATCCCCATACAAGCAGGGTCCAACGAACTATAAGTAAAAGACGGAATCATTATGCAACCATCTTCACCTATAACTTCCCAAATCGCATCAAATAACGTTTGATATCCTCCTAATACATTAGGAAACTTTGATAAATTTGCTTGTAAACATATAAGACTACCCTGTTCAACTTTTAGTTCATTCAGAACATCGATAAAATCTTGTTTAAACAATACATTACTCATGTTGGTATTTTATCAAAATCTAAAATTCCATACAAGCATGGACCGCTTTTTTCCATCCTCCATAGATTTTATCAATATTTTTTTTTGAACGAGATGGTTTAAACACACGATCTAAATCCATCTTTAAATCATCATACGTCCAATACGAACAAGATAAACCAGCTAAATATGCTGCTCCTAGTGCCGTTAATTCATTAATTTTATATCTTTCGATATCGCACATTAAAATATCACTTTGAAATTGAAGTAAGAAATTATTCGCTGCGGCCCCACCATCTACTTTTATAGAACTGATTGCTACACCACTATCTTCAACCATAGCCTCTAACACATCTTTACTTTGAAATGCCATAGCTTCTAGTGCCGCACGAACAAGATGATTTTTATTTGTTCCAAATGTTAAACCAACAATACTTGCTCTACATTTATCATTCCAATACGGAGCTCCTAAACCAACAAAAGCAGGTACAATATATAATCCATTACAGCTATCTACTGATAATGCCATTTGTTCTGTTTGGGATGCACTATTAATAATTTTTAATTCATCTCGAAGCCATTTAATCAAAGAACCCGAAACAAATATACTTCCTTCTAGAGCATATGTGATTTTATCGCCAATTTTCCAAGCAACTGTACTTACTAAGCCAGAATTAGAACGTACAATTTTATCACCCGTATTCATCAGCATAAAACCACCTGTTCCATAGGTATTTTTAACACTTCCCATTTCATAACATCCCTGTCCAAATAAAGCAGCTTGTTGATCTCCTACAACTGCACAAATTGGAATTTCTTCATTTAAAAACAAATAAGGACTCGTATTTCCGTAATGACATGATGTTGCTTTGATTTCAGGTAAAATCGCTTTTGGAATATCAAACAATTCCAATAATTCATCATCCCATGTGCACGTTTCAATGTTAAATAATAAAGTTCGTGATGCATTTGATACATCTGTGATATGAACTTGTTGACCAGTTAGTTTCCATACAAGCCATGAATCAACTGTACCAAATAACAATCCCCCTTTTTTAGCTTTTTCTTTCGCACCTTCGACATGATTTAAAATCCATACAATTTTAGAAGCCGAAAAATAAGGATCAATTCGCATTCCCGTTTTTTTAGAAATTATAGATTCATACCCTTTTTCTTTCCATTCATCACAAATTCCATCTGTTTGTTTTGATTGCCAGACAATTGCATGATAAATAGGCAATCCCGTTTCTTTATCCCATATTATTGTTGTTTCTCTTTGATTGCTTATTCCAATCGATGCAATTTGTTTAGGTGAAATTTTAGCCTTTGATATAACATCCATGCAAACAGCTAAAGTTGACAAATAAATATCATTAGCATCTTGTTCCACCCATCCTGGTTGTGGATAAAATAAAGTCGTTTCTTTTTGTGACATTGCCACTACATTTCGCTCATGATCAAACAAAATTGCTCTTGTACTTGTTGTTCCTTGATCAATTGCCATTATAAATTTTTCCATTTTGCCACCTCTATTTCATTATAACCCGATAACAAAAAAGTAAATACAAAAAAAAGAGGATTACTATCCTCTTAATTGTGCATTACAATCTTTTACAATTGCAGCAATAATATTATTAAATACTGTATTAATTTCTTCATCTTTCAATGTATGCGTATCTGATTGGAATAAAACTGAAAGCGCAACTGATTTTTCATTTTCACTAACATGTTCTCCTTCATATACATCGAATACTTCAATGTTACGAATAACCATTTCTTTATTAACACGGCCTTGTTTTTTCATAACATTAATGACTTTTTCTACTGGCATGTCACGATCAATAACAAAGGCTAAATCACGAGAAACACTTGGATATTTTGAAAGTGGTGTGAACTTAACTTTTGCTTTTTTAATTGATAACAATAAGTCACAGTCTAATTCAGCCATAATTACACCTTTAACATTTGTTTGTTTTTCATATGATGGATGAATTTGTCCACACAATCCAATACAATCTTTACCAATATAAATAGCTGCACTTCGATATGGATGGAAGTGTTTTGTATCAATAGTATTTTCTTTAAATGCAATACGAGCCGATGCAATACCAATTTGATCTAATAAACTTTCAATTAATCCTTTTGCAGTATAGAAATCACTTGGTAATGAGTAACCAGTCCATCTTGATTGTTGTAATTGTCCACTAATCGCAAATGCTACACGACTTTGTTGACCACCAACATAAGATACATCACTATATTCAAACACATTACAATCTTTATTGTTTCTTGCTTGGTTATAGCTTACTGTATCCAATAAACTTGGTAAAATGCTTGTTCGAATCCATCTTCTTTCTTCACTCATTGGAATTGCTAATTCAACTGCATCTCCTTTTGGCATAATCGCATTATCTTTTTTCTCTGTGCTAATTAAAGTATAAGTGATGCAATCTTGTAATCCCTGTGAGGCAAAGTAATGACGAATTGTACGTTTTAATTTTTGTTTTTCATTTAATTTACCTTCTGTCATTTCCATTAATGGAAGTGTTGTAGGAAGTGAATCAAACCCTATAATACGAATAACTTCTTCAGCTAAATCCGCTTTCCCTTCCATGTCCGTACGATAAGAAGGAATAGTTACTGTAAATTCTTCATTATTTAATACCGGAGCAAAATGAAGACGTTCAAAAATATCATACACTTGTTGACAATTATAAGAAGTTCCTAATAAACGATTAATATCGTTTAAAGTACATTTAATTTCTTTTGGTTCATATGGATTATTTCCATATTCTACTGTTTCTTCAATTAATTCCGCATCAGCGTATTCAATTAGTAGTTGTACAGCACGATCCAAAGCTTTTTTAGCCGCTAATGGTTCAATACCCTTTTGATAACGAACACTTGCTTCCGTTTGCAAGGACAAACGACGAGCTGTGTTACGAATTGAAACATGATCAAAATGAGCACATTCAATAATTAATCCTTTAGTAGTATCCAAGATTTTAGAATCATCTCCACCCATAATACCTGCAATACCAATTGGCTTACCTTGGTTTGTGATTACACAATCCTCTGGTTGTAAACGATAAGTCACTCCATCTAAAGCAGTATAATCTTCATCAAATCCATCTGCTACTGTAATTTCATGATTAGGAATCGCATCCATGTCATAGAAATGCATTGGTTGACCTGTTTCTAACATAACAATATTAGAAATATCAACTACGTTATTAATTGAATGAACACCGCTTGCCATCAATAGTTCTTTCATCCATTTTGGACTTTCTTTAATCTTAACAGAACCAATGATTTTTCCTAAAAAATAAGGACAACGATCTGTTTTACTATCAATTTTCAAAGTTGTACTTGTTCCAATATCACTTGCACCATCAAATTCGGGAAGTGTTACTTCACGATTCAAAATAGCTCCTGCTTCAAGTGCCATTGAAAAACTAGCTAAACAATCACTACGATTTGGTGTTAAACCAATATCTAAAATTTCATCATCTAATCCTAAATATCCTAATGGATCTGTATTTCCTACTGGAGCATCTTCAGGAAGAATTTCAATTCCATTCAATTGATCTTCTGTCAATAATTTAGAATCCACTCCTAATTCAAACAAAGCACAAATCATTCCTTCGCTTTTTTGTCCACGAATAGATCCTGCTTTAATTTCTCCTCCTGGTAAAATAGCACCTGGTTTTGCCACGATTACTTTTTGTCCAGCAGCAACATTAGGAGCTCCACAAACAACATCCAAAACAGCATCCCCAACATTTACTTTTGTACAATGAAGGTGGTCGCTATCAGGATGATCTGTACATTCTTCTACATACCCGATTACTAAATTCGTTCCTTGACTTTGTTTTTCAATTGCCTCTACTTCAAATCCAGCATTCGTGATTTTTTCTTGTAACTGTTCAATTGTTAAGTCCGAAATATCCATGTATTGTGATAACCATTTTCTTGAAATTTTCATAATACAACCTCCTACTCAAAACGCTTAAATTCATCCGCGAAGCGTTTATCATTTGTATAGAAATGACGAATATCATCAATACCATATTTCAACATTGCCATACGTTCAATACCAACTCCAAATGCGAATCCACTTACTTTTTCAGGATCATATCCAGCCATTTTTAATACATTCGGATTTACTTCTCCCGCTCCTAAAATTTCAATCCATCCTGTTCCTTTACAAGTTGGACAACCTTTACCACCACAAACATGACAACTTACATCTACTTCAACACTTGGTTCTGTGAATGGAAAATAAGAAGGACGGAAACGAATTTGTTTATCTTGCCCAAAAATTTTACGAGCCATAAATAACAATGTTCCTTTTAAATCTGATAGAGAAATATTTTCACCAACAACTAATCCTTCCATTTGCATAAATTGATGTGAATGTGTAGCATCATCATCATCTCTTCGATATACTTTTCCAGGACAAATTACTTTTACTGGATTTGGTGCAGATTGTTCTAGTACCACCATTTGAATAGCTGTAGTATGTGTTCTCAATAAATTGTTTTCATCAATGTAAAGTGAATCTTGCATATCACGAGCAGGGTGATCTTTAGGAATATTTGCTCTTTCAAAACAATATAAATCATCAACAATATCGTTTCCTTCAATCACTTGATATCCCAATCCAATAAATAAATCTTCTAACTCTTCCCACATTAAATTAAGCGGATGAATTGTACCAATATTTGGTTTTCTACCAGGTAAAGTGATGTCAATTTTTTCACTTTCAATTTTAGAAAGCATTTCTTTTTCTTCTAATTCTACTTTCTTTGCATCAATTAAATCTGATAATTCACTTTTCAAACAATTTACTTTTTGCCCGAAAACAGGTTTTTCTTCTTTAGGAAGATCTTTCATTAATTTCATTAACCCTTGAACAGGTCCTTTTTTTCCTAAATAAGAAACACGTAAATCATTTAATTCAGATAAACTTTGACAAGATGAAATTTTTTCATTAAATTCTTGTCGTAATTGTTCAATTTCGTTCATTTTTTGATCCTTTCTATAAATAAAAAAAAGACGACATAGGAGCGACTAATCGCGGTACCATCCTATTTCGCCTTTTAAGCACTTAATTATCATGATAACCGTATGAAACGGAAGAGGATTAACTCTCACTCCCAGGTGAATTCATTATTCCTTCTTATCTTAAACCTTACAGCCAACGAGTTTAAGTCTCTTTACAAGGACAAATAATTACTACTCCTGTTCAACGCTTTGCCTTATGATTATACAAAATAAAATTTAAAACTTCAAGATTTTATGACATAACAATATTGAACAAAAGCTTGAAAAACCATCTAAACAGACATCCAAGATTGAGCCATGCCTTAATGGAACGAACAATTGATGAAACTCATCCATTCCAGCAAAGAAAAAACATAACAATATACAAATCATCATCCATCGTTTATCTTTCACACAATTATAAAGAAGAAACCCTAATACAAAATATTCAAATGCATGTGCACATTTTCGTATAATACCATGAAGTATTTCACTATTTTCAAAGCGAAAAACTATACTTACAATATTTGTGATAAATAAACTTTGATTTTGTGATTGACTAGCACCTTGCGATGAAAAATAATAAATCAATCCCAACCAGATTACTGTCAACACTACATATTGAAGCCTAATTTTTTTCAACGACATTCATTCCCGTTTTCACAATCGAATTAGCAGGAATTATTCCTCGAACACAGCTTACCGGATAAACATTTGAATGAGGTCCAATCACAGTTCCTGGATTTAGAACACTATTGCATCCAACTTCAACATAATCTCCAAGCATTGCTCCAAATTTTTTTAATCCCGTTTCATATTGTTTATCTTTTCCATGCACTACAACTAATGTCTTATCAGATTTTACATTACTTGTAATAGAACCAGCTCCCATATGTGATTTATATCCAAGGATGCTGTCGCCAACATAATTATAATGTGGTGTCTGTACATTATCGAATAAAATAACATTTTTTAATTCAACACTATTTCCCACAACACAATTATCACCAATTAAAGCACTTCCCCTGATAAAAGCACAATGTCTAACCTCTGTATTGGCCCCAATAATACAAGGAGCCCCTAAATAAGCACTTTCAAATATATTTGCTGTCTTATGAACCCAGACATGTTCTTTAATTTCAACGTAATCTTCAGGTAAAGTTTGCCCTAATTGAATAATAAATTCTTTAATTCCTTTTAAAGCTTCCCATGGATACACAAATTGTTCCAAATAACTTTTAGCTAATGTATGATTCAAGTCATACAAATCATGAATTGTAACCATTCTACCACCTCTTGAATCATACTATATCACAAATTTGTGATAAATCGATTATTTCCGCGATTCAAAATATTTTTTTACTATTTTGACATACTTTCGAGAAATAGGGATAAACGTTTTATCAACCATATTCAAATTATTTCTATGATATTCAAATACATAATCACAATTAACTAAATAACTAAAATGAACCCGCATAAAACTCTCTTTTAACTGACTTTCAAGACCATTTAAGCTGGTATACGTTACATACGTTCTTCCATCTTTCAAGTGTATAATGGTTTTTCTCTTATCTCTTTCTAAATACAAAATATCACTTTGATGCAAAATATAAATCGTATTGCGCCAACTTACATTTAAGTAACGTTGATCTTTTGACGCTAAATCTTTTTGAATGCGTTCTAAAGCTTGATCAAAATATGGATTTAATTCATTTTTATAAATAAATGCGATTGGATCATAATCATATACTTGATACCCTACTCTTAAATCAGATCCAATAAACATTATTCCATAATAAGCCGCTTCTTTTTTAAACATAGATGCATATTCTTTCCAGTCTTTTAAATCTGTATCAATAATCAATACATTAGCTTGTTGATAACAATCACTTCTTTTAAATGATTTATAACTACTAAATACATTTTCATCACTAAAATGAAATCCGCAAATCGAATTAACATGTTGTGCAATAAACTTAACATTACTTATTTCCGCGCTCAATAAAACAAATTCAACCAAACCAAAACCCTCCATTTAAAACGTTCATTCTTTTTCTAGCAGATAAAATCTCAAACATAAATTGTAATTTTTCCAATAACTTAAAAAATTCATTTGTTATCTCATCTACGCTTATATTAAACATCTTTAATTGACATTATCGGTGTCACAAACATATTTTAAATCCAATCGTATCGTGTTATAATATTGCCATGAAAATAGAATCAATTCAGAATAAAAAAATAAAAGAACGCACAAAATTACACACAAAAAAAGAACGCGATAAAACTGGTTTATTCATTGTAGAAGGAGAACATTTAATTCAAGAAGCCATTCACGCAAACGTTTTAAAAGAGTTATATATTCTTGATACAATAGAAAATCCATTTGATTTTCCTTGTTTTGAATGCACTCAAAGCGTAATCAATAAATTATCAAACCAAGTTTCAAACGCAAAAATGATAGGTGTCTGTCAAAAGCAAACATACAAAAATGACAATTACTCTAAAGTTTTATTATTAGATGACGTTCAAGATCCTGGAAATGTAGGAACCATTATCCGAAGTGCCTATAGCTTTGGTATAGATTGTATTTATTTATCAAATAAATGTGCCGATTTATATAATTTAAAAACTATTCAAAGCTCACAAGGAGCTCTTTTCCATTTGCCTGTCTTTGTATGCGATATAAAAGAAAAGATAAAGCAATTACAAAAGAAGAACATAAAAGTGTATGCCACAGCTTTACATCAAAAAGCTAAAATGCTTCAAGAAATTGTTCCAGAAAATAGTTTTGCCATTGTGTTAGGAAATGAAGGAAGTGGTATTAAACAAGAGATTGTAGATAGTTGTGATGAATGTATTCAAATTGAAATGAATCAATTTGAAAGTTTAAACGTCGCAATAGCTGCTTCTATATGTATTTATTATTTCCAATATAACAAAAAGTGAAACCAGCCGGTTTCACTTTAATTTTTCTAAAAACTTTTGTTCATTAACTAAAAAGCGTTCATGATATCCTTTTCCAATGATTTCTTCACCTTCACAAGCAATCACTTGAAAACAAACTTTACGTCCATCGATTTTTGATATTTCTGATGTTATATGTATTGTAGATCCAACTGCACTTGCTTTATCATGAGATACATTAATACAAGTTCCAACACTTGTCACACCCTCATCCATTTGTCCTTCCAAACATAGACAAGAAGCTTCTTCCATCCAGGAAATCATTTGTGGAGTTGCCAAGACTTCAAGTGATCCACTTTTCATCATTTTAGCAGTGTTTTGTTCTTGTACGACTCTTTCAATTGTAATTGATTTAAATTCCATGATACCCTCCCATGAACTATGATATAATACATCTATGAATCAAGATCAAATCATTTATGAAAAAGCAAAAAAGATAGTTAATCGAAATCATTGGACTGTATTTTTCATCGTTCTTATCTATTTTATAACATTCTATTTAATATTCCAATTAAAATTTATGGAGCAAGTACAGTTTGCGATTCACTCTGTTCTAATCGCAAGTTTTCTGAGTGAACTCTGTTTATATGGATTATTATTTACCTTATTAAGTACTGGAAAAAAATTTGCACGATGGCTTTATTCACTTGGAAATTTATATTCCTTTGCCTTATTATTTATTCCAGCTTATTATCTAATAAACGATTATTTTCACATTATTCCATATATTATCTGGATAGTCGCTTTATTTATCAAAAACATTGGTTTGTTAAAGTACGGAGGATATTTACGAAACAATCGCTGGGCTAAAGTATATTATGACCACGAAATAGAAATTGAAGACGATGAAGACATTGAAAATTATTATTTAAAAAGTAAAAACAAAACGAAAGATGAAGAACCATTTACCCTTCCTCAACTTTGTTTGCGTTTAGGAATTTGTGTATACGGATCACTTCTTGTTTTTCCTATTTTTATGCAAATATTCGCATCATTATTTGAATCAAATGATCTTCAAAGCGTATTTGCGATAAAAGATATGTTTTTATTTTGTATTTACTCCGCCGTTATTTGGACCATTCCTATTTTCTTATTTTATTATAGTCACCCTTTTTCAAAGAAATCCGTTGGCTTATGTTTTATTTTAGAATGTGTTCGAATTTTATTCTATGCTAAAACGCTATTTCAATATTTTACGCAGAACCTATATCCCGTTCGTGTATATATATTCTTCATCATCGTCGATATTATTCGATATATTCTAATATTGATTAGTATTTATCCTATCTTTAAAAAAGAAGAGTAGAAAACCTCTTAACAAGTTTTTTACTCTTCTTGAGCATGAATATATGCCAATAAATCATCAAAGCTTCCTTGTGGATATTTCGAAATATCCACATTTTTTGTATTAATTAAATCATCAGTTAATAAGAAGACATTAAAACCAAGTTGTTCACTTACCATATCCTCTGTTGCATCATTTCCTATCATCAAACATTTACTAGGATCTAAATTAAATAAATCAATAATTTCTTGATAGTAAATTAAATTTGGTTTACAAGAATGTGAATTTTCATATGTCGTAATGTGTTTAAAATCATTCACATCCAACCCCGCCCAAGCTATACGAGAATACGTTGAGATACGTGGAAAAATAGGATTGGTTGCTAAAATCAAAGGATACTTTTGTTTTAATTCATCAATTACTTCTTTACTCTTGGGATTAAATCCACACGAGCTTCTTGCTTGTTGAAAATCCGTTTTATAAAATTCTTCAAATACAGGTTCATCATCCCGTGCTTTTTGACCATAGAATTCACAGAAAACCGACCAGAACACTTCTTCATTACTCAAAGAGCCATCATTTAAAATCATTCCTTTGGTTCCTTTCCAAATATTTTGAATTAAGTCCTCTGCTTTATATCCATGCCCTGCCATCTTTTTAGCCATCAAAGAAAAATACGCTTTTGTAAATTTCTCTTGATCCATAGGCAATAAAGTACCATCTAAATCAAATAAAATTGTATCAAACATATAATATTCCTGGTATATTCTAATTGACTCATCTAATAGTCATTTAGAATATACTTTT
>NZ_JBJEEX010000048.1:0-10972 GCF_051873495.1 Floccifex sp. | reverse complement strand
CTAAAGCTTTTCCTGACCCCCAGAATATCTGGGGGTTTTATGTAGACAAAAAAAAGTTCACTTTCGTGAACTTATAATCGAATTGGTGGAGCGTAGGAGGATCGAACTCCTGACCCCCTGCGTGCAAAGCAGGTGCTCTCCCAGCTGAGCTAACACCCCATATTCAATTTTAAAATGGTGGGCCTGAATGGATTTGAACCAGCGACCTCACCCTTATCAGGGGTGCGCTCTAACCAACTGAGCTACAGGCCCGCAATAAAGTTCACTTTCGTGAACAAATGTAATCATAAATGGTGGAGCGTAGGAGGATCGAACTCCTGACCCCCTGCGTGCAAAGCAGGTGCTCTCCCAGCTGAGCTAACACCCCATATTCAATTTTAAAATGGTGGGCCTGAATGGATTTGAACCAGCGACCTCACCCTTATCAGGGGTGCGCTCTAACCAACTGAGCTACAGGCCCGTGTTTCATTCACTGAATGCCTAATAATAATACATCAGGCCCTTTGTAATGTCAAACACTTTTTTAAAAAAATTAAAAAAATTTAAGGACAAATAAATTTCTTTATTTGTCCTCTAGTATAAGTATACTCATTATGTACTTTCGATCTTCATGGCTATTATTTTTATAGATTCGAATTACTGAGTAACTTTATCTGATTTCATTCTATAACATTTCCATATTAATACAATGCAAGTGGAAAAATTGGTATTAAATTAGGAATGTTTCGCATCACAATAAATTGATTTTTTAACTTCTTGTAAGTGTTCTTTCCCTTGAAGTTTTTCAATAATCGCATACGCAAATTCAATACTAGCAGCTGCGCTAATTGCTGTAATCACATTTCCATCTGTAACTGTATATTGATATTGATATTCTCCACCAAAGTCTTCATTCATATCTTTGAAACAAGTATATTTCTTACCCTTTAAAAGTCCTAATTTTCCAAGAATGGTTGGTGCTGCACAAATTGCGGCAATAATTTTATGCTCACTAAATTCACGAATCAAATCCAATACTGCTTTATTGTCTTGGATTTTCTTATAATGAGGTCCACCTGGAATAATCAAACAATCTGCTTGATTGAAATCATAAGAAGACATATCAAAAGTTGGTGAATACGTAACACCAAAACGTCCTGTCACACTATTTCCTTCTACGGCTACTAAATCTACATCTAATCCCGATCTTCTCAATAAAGCAATGGGACCCATCGCTTCTAATTCTTCAAATCCATTATCCATTAAGATTGCTACTTTCATAAATCATTCCTCCTACTTCTAATTTTAGTCCAATTTGCTTAAATCACAAATTATATTATAATAAATGTGGAGGCCTTATGAAAAATAAATTATTATTATCAAATATAGATTTTCTATTAAGCGATAGCATTTTGTTTATAACAGGCTTAATTATTTGTCTTTTTAATATTAATCTTGTTCGTATCGCATCAAAAGCCATCGGTCTTTTCAGTCTGATTCTAGGCATTTATTTACTATATGTATTTTTTGTCAAACACAAAACTGATTCGTCTCCATTTTTTATGGGAGCCATTTGTTTTATTGTTGGTATTTTCATGACATTTAAAACCGATACTTTTATTTCTTTTTTACCAACTGTAATTGGATTAATCGTAACTATTTGTTCTTTAGTTGAATTTAAGAATACTCTATTTTTAAAACACAACAACGATGCTTATTCCACTTTCTTATTAATCGTCAATGTGATTTTCTTGATTGTGGGACTTTGTTTATTTTTACATCCTATCCAATCGCTTTCAAGTATTATTAAAATTGTTGGCGGTGTCATGATTTTTTATTCAATTTATTTATTTGTAGTTTCTGTTATGACACATAAATATATGAATTAAATGAAAGTAGAGATTCTTCATGAACCTCTATTTTTTTTATTTAATTACAGATTAATTGTCTATACATCTCTTTTTCACTTTCATCAAAAGTTTTATTAAAAGAGGACATTACATTTTTGATTGTTTCATTACATTCGGATCTACGACCAATATCAATTCCTTGACTGATTCTTTTTTCTTCAAATAAAGAAATAATTTCATTAAGTTCTGAATCTTTATATTCTGGAATTAAGTATTTTAAATACCGTGCTACAACACCTCCATTATATAATTCGAAAAAAATTGGATTTGTAAAAAAACAATGAAAAAAGATGAGAAATTTTTGTTTCCCATCTTGTTGTTCTATAACTGTGATTTTAAATACGCAAAGATAAATCCATCTAAATCTCCGTCTAATACCGCTTGTACTTGACTCGTTTCATATCCTGTACGAGCGTCTTTTACTAGACTATATGGATGCATTACATAGCTTCGAATTTGGCTTCCCCATTCATTCGCTAATTGCTCTCCTTTGATTTCTTTCATCTTTTGTTCTTGTTTTTCGATTTCCAATTGATATAAACGCGATTTTAACACACGTAACGCTTCTTCTCTGTTTTCATGTTGAGAACGACCATTTTGACAAGTTGAGACAATTCCTGTTGGTTTATGGACCATACGAATGGCAGAGTCTGTCTTATTGATATGTTGTCCCCCGGCACCGGAAGCTCTTTTTGTTTCAATAATTAAATCTTCTGGTTTAATATCAATTTCAATTTCATCATTGAATTGAGGCATTACATCTAAAGAGGCAAAGGAAGTATGTCTTCTTGCTCCTGAATCAAATGGTGAAATACGAACCAAACGATGCACTCCTTTTTCAGATTTTAAATATCCATAGGCTTTATCACCTTCCACAAGGAAAGTCACACTTTTAATTCCTGCCACTTCGCCTGGTTGGTAATCAAGAACCGTTACTTTAAAACCGTGTTGTGTCGCATAGCGTGTATACATACGATAAAGCATATCAGCCCAGTCACAGCTTTCGGTTCCACCAGCTCCTGGATGTAATTCTAAAATCGCATTGTTTTGATCGTATTCGTGTGATAGTAATACACTAATTTCAAAAGAATCCATTTGTTCTTTCATTTCTGTGTATTCTAATTCCGCTAATTCCATCAATTCTTCATCCATTTCCACATCCAATTCTTGAATTGTTTGTGATAATGAATTCATTTGATTTTGTAGTGACTCATATTGATCCACTACTTCTTTATTCGCATTTCGTTTTCGGATAATGGATTGGGCCTTTTTTTGATCGTTCCAGAATCCATCCTGCATGATTTTACGATCTAATTCTTCAACTTGAAATTTCTTTTCATCTAAGTCAAAGAGACTCACCTAAAGAATTTAACTTCTTTAGGTGAGTATCCAATCCTTGTTTTAATTCATAAAATTCCATTAGGCGTTTTTCACTCTATCTTTAGCAGCTTGTTTTGCTTTTTCTAAGGCAGGATTTTTAGGTTCTTTACGAATTCTTACTTTTAATAAGAAGAAAGTAATTTCACGAGCAATACGTGCATTCATTTCTTCAAACATATCAAATCCTTCTTGTACATATTGTTGTAATGGATTATTTTGAGCATAAGAACGTAAATAAATTCCCCCTCTTAATTTATCCATTCTATCAATATGAGCAATCCAGTTACGATCGATGTTACGTAAAACAACTGTCTTTTCAAAAGGAAGGAATTGCGCTTTTACAGGAGCAATTTCACTTTCATATTCTGTCCACATTTTATTCAAGCAATAGTCTTTTGCTTGTTGAGGATTCATTCCTTCTAATTCAGTCGCATGAATTTTCTTTTCATCTGTTAATCCCATCATTTCTAGTGACTTACAAACACCAGGAACATCTAATTGATTTTTCTTATCAGAAGATGTGTTGGCATCAATTGTTTGTTGGATTGTCTGATCAAAGACATTGTGTACCATTTCATGTACATCTTCACTTTCTAGAATACGATTTCTTTGTGCATAAATAATTTCACGTTGACGACGAAGAACATCATCATAATCCAATAATTGTTTACGCATATCGAAGTTGTATCCTTCAACACGTTTTTGTGCCATTGTGATTGATTTTGTGACTGATTTTGATTCAATTCGTTCTGCTTCCCCTAATTTATCAAACATCTTTTGAAGTTTGTCTCCTCCGAAACGAACCATTAAAGAATCTTCTAAAGAAACATAGAAACGAGAGAATCCAGGATCTCCTTGACGTCCAGAACGACCACGTAATTGGTTATCAATACGTCTTGATTCATGGCGTTCAGATCCTAATACAGCCAATCCACCTAATTTACGAGATTCTGCTGTTAATTTAATATCGGTACCACGACCTGCCATATTCGTTGCGATTGTTACAGCTTTAGGGCGACCTGCTAAAGCAACGATTTCCGCTTCACGAGCATGGTTTTTCGCATTTAATAATTCATGAGGAATATGTTCTTTTTTCAATAATTTAGAAATTAATTCACTTGTTTCAACGGCAATTGTACCAACCAATACCGGTTGACCTTTTTCATATAAGCGTTTAACTTCTTGTACTAAAGCATTATATTTATCTTTTTTATGAGCATAGATTTCATCTGGTAAATCTTGACGAGCAACAGGAACGTTTGTAGGAATAACAATTACTTTCATGTTGTATGTTGACAAGAATTCTTCTTCTTCTGTTTTTGCTGTACCTGTCATACCAGCTAGTTTTTCATATAAACGGAAGAAGTTTTGGTATGTGATTGTTGCCAATGTAGATGTTTCTTCTTTAATTGGAACACCTTCTTTAGCTTCAATAGCTTGGTGTAATCCATCTGAATAAGCACGACCTGGCATCATACGACCTGTAAATTGATCGACAATGACAATTTCTTGTTCATCGGATACAACGTATTCGACTTCTCTTGTCATGATGTAGTTGGCACGTAAAGCTTGATTAATGTGATGTACTAATTGAGTGTGTTCTACTTCATATAAGTTATCAATTTTAAAGTAGCGTTCTGCTTTAGAAACACCTTCTTCACTTAACATAACTTGACGTGTTTTTTCATCGATGTCATAGTCACCTGAAACCAATGTTTTTTCATGAGTAAACTTATCTGTTTCATATTCAGGTGCCACTAAAGTCTTAACAAAACGATCGGCTTGAATATAAAGATTCGCTGTTTGTTTACGACCACCAGAAATAATTAAAGGTGTACGCGATTCATCGATTAATACAGAGTCAACTTCATCGATGATAGCCATATGTAACCCACGCATAACACGGTCTTCTACTTTTGTGACCATGTTGTCACGTAAATAATCAAATCCTAATTCGGAGTTTGTAGTATATGTGATGTCACAATTGTATGCAGCGCGTTTTTCTTTTGCTGATAATTCACGTTTGTTTACTCCAACAGTTAAACCTAAGAAACGATAAATTTCTCCCATCCAGTTGGCATCACGACCAGCTAAGTATTCGTTGACAGTAATAACATGTACACCTTGTCCTTTTAAGGCATTTAAGTATACACACATTGTAGCTGTTAAAGTTTTACCTTCACCTGTTTTCATTTCAGCAATATCGCCTTTGTGCATTGCCACAGAACCCATAACTTGTACTTTATATGGTTTTTCGTTGATAACACGATAAGCCGCTTCACGAGCTGTTGCGAATGCTTCTGGTAATAAATCATCTACGGTTTCACCATTTTGAAGACGTGATCTATATTCATTTGTTTTATCTTTTAATTCATCATCTGATAATTTTTGCATCTCAGGTTCAAGCGCAAGAACTTGATCCGCAATTTTTTCTAATTCAGCTAATTCTCTTTGTTCTTCTGAGAACATTTTTTTAAAGAACCCTGCCATTTTATCCCTCCTAAAATTTTGGTATCATAACAAATAATAGCATAAATACAGAAAAAAAAATAGGAAAAACCCTATTTTACAAGAATCCTTTCATATGGATCTTCACTAATTCCTTGTTCTAAAACAAGTTTGGCATATTCTTGAGCACAGAACAAAGAATGATCACGATAGTTTCCACATTCTTTTTCTTTTGTACCTGGAACATCTTCCCAACTCATTTGTACAATTTCTTCTAAAGCTTCTTTTAAGGCAACTGCTACTTCATGTGCTGAATGTTGACCAAAAGCTAATAAATGAAAACCAGTACGACATCCAAAAGGAGAACAATCTAAATACCCTTGAATTCTTGGACGAAGTGTAAGTGCTAATAAGTGTTCTAAAGTATGCATTCCTGCTGTAGGAATAAACATTTCATTGGGTTGTGTTAAACGAATATCAAAATTTGATACTACATCTCCTACTGGTCCATTTGTACATTCAATTAAACGAACATATGGTGCTTTTACTTTTGTATGATCTAATGTGAAACTTTCAATAACTACTTGTTCTTTCATATTTTCCTCCTAAATGAACAATTCTAAAATAAACACTACAATACAACAACTCACAGAAACCTTAAATAAACTTTCCCCACGCCAAGCAAGTACACATCCTACAACTAAAGCTAATGCTCCTGCATAAACGGATTGGGTTGCTTGCAGTATGGCAGGAATTGTCATAACGGAAAGTGTTACATAAGGTACGTAATATAAAAATGAACGAATATAAATATTTTTAATTGGTTTTCGAACCAATGTTAGTGGCAAAACACGAATTAAATAGGTCACTATGGCCATAATGGCAACATAACTCATTGGACTACTCATCATCTAAATCCTTTCTTGGAGCTACAATAGCAGCAATTCCAGCAATCACAACAGTTAAAATAATGGTTTTTGTTCCATCTGAGAAAGGCAAATCCTTGCACAAATAACTTAATAAAAAACTAATAATCACCAAGATTGCCACCACTTTATCTTTCTTTGCAGCCGGAATAATAACCGCTAAAAACATTCCATATAAAGCCACACTTAATGCCGATACAATGCGAACTGGTAAAGCATTTCCAGCTACAATTCCAAGTGCTGTTCCTAAAGCCCAACCAGGAATCGCAACGCAATAAGCTCCATACATAAAATAAGGATTGACTTTTCCTTTTTGATTAATGGCCAAACCAAATAATTCATCCGTTACATCAAAACCAATCAACATACGATGCGCCGTTGATAGTTTTTCATCTAATTTCTGTGACAAAGAAAAACTCATCAAAAAATACCGGGCATTGGACACGATGGTCATCATTACCATTTGCCAAAAAGTCCCATTGGAAGCAATCATCATAAAACAAGCATATTCACCTGCTGAAGCATTAATCAAAGCCGATGTGATAAAGCCTTGAATAGGCGTTAAGCCAATGTTTTTTGCCATGATTCCCAATGTAAAGGCAACCGCAAAATATCCCATTCCAATGGGAATTCCATCTTTCATTCCTCTTCTAAATTCTGACATGTTTGTATTATACCATATTAAAAAAAAAGAAATACTAACAAATAGTATTCCTTAATCGATATGCACAATACCCACATAATATTCCCACTAAAATGCCACCTAAAACATCACTTGGATAGTGCACATATAAATACATTCTTGAAAAGGCAATCAAGCAAGCCAACACCAAACAAACAAGGCCTAATTTCTTGTATTTCATAAACAATAATAAACTAACTACCGCAAAAGAACTTGCCGTATGACCAGAAGGAAAAGAATAATCCGATGGTCTAGATATTAATAAAGAAATAGCTGAATTCATGTCACATGGACGAATTCTTTGAAATAAATTTTTTAATAAGCCATTACAAATAGCCACTTCAAAACATAAGGCAATCCCCATAAGGATACCAAGTTTACGTGTTTTTTTCATTGTCAATAAGACAATCACTAAGACAATCCAAATAAGGCCACCATTTCCACTTTTTGTGATAAAACACATAAAGGAATCAAGAATAGGTGTTCTTAAATTTTGAATCCAATTCAATATTTCTAGTTCCATATTTTTCCTCCTATATCTATTTTATCAATGAAATCTTAATTAAAACTTCTCAATAAACTTAAAAGAATCTTTAATTTCAAATACAAGAATACAACAATTCGGAATGGGATGACCCACACTTTGTTCAAGAGCATCCGGTGCATACTTTCTCATTAAGTTCACCATGATTCCTCCATGACACACAATCAATACATTTCCATTATGATTTTTACTAATATCTAATAAAGTAGATTCAAAGCGATTAAGAGCCATATCCGGGCTTTCTCCATCATATAAAGGCATGTCTTCTCTTTTAATGTTTAATTCATTAAAGACAAGATCTTCTTTTTCACCATCCATGGTTCCAAAATTTATTTCTTTTAATCCTTTACAATACGACTTAGAAACATTTCTTCCTTCTAATATATAATTCATCGTATCAACGGCTCTTTCACTTGTCGAACAATACGCCCATTCAAAATCCACATTCTTTAATTTTTCACCTGCTTGTTTAGCTTGTTCGATTCCTAATTTCGTTAAAGGAGAATCGCACCAGCCTTGTACAATATGTTTTAAATTAAATAATGTCTGTCCATGTCTAACAATATATGCTTTCATACTATCCTTTCTTTTGTTTGTTCATAAAAATTCATAAAAGCACTTGGAATCGCCATTTTTTCATCAATCTCAGCAATGGAATACATATCTTCCATTTTTTGATTTAATACTAATATCGATGCTTTCATGTGCCATTCTACGTGTGAGAAAATATGAATATAATCGTTTAATTTTATTTCTTTTTCACAAGGAATATATTCTTCATCAAAGCCATATAACCCCGCTAATAAACCATTATTATCGCGTTTCTTTAAATGAATAAAGGAATCATATACATAAATATAAAATTGTTTATGTTCAATGCGTCTTTCTTTTTTCTTTTTTAGATTCGGTAAATCATTTTGAACTCCTTTTTTATAAGCTAGACAATCACTTTGAATTGAACAATTCGAACATCTTGGATTTTTAGGAATACAAATTAAAGCTCCTAATTCCATTAACGCTTGATTATAATGAGAAATATATTTTGACTCCGGTAAAGAATCATCTACAAGTTGTTCAATTTGTTTCTTGGTTTTCGTATCGATTTCTTGTTCAATGTCATAAAGCCTTGAAAATACTCGAATCACATTGCCATCAACGGCACTAACTCTTTCATCAAAGGCAATAGAAGCAATGGCACCAGCTGTATAAGGACCAATTCCTGGTAATTTTACTAGTTCTTTTTTTGTTTTAGGTAAATGACCATCGTATTGTTCCATACACTGAATGGCACATTTTTTTAAATTCTTAGCACGTGAATAATATCCTAATCCTTGCCATAATTTATTCAATTTTTCATCGTCGCATTCCGCTAATGATTTCATGTCAGGTAATTCTTTAATAAATCGTTTATAATATTCCAACATGGCTTCAATACGCGTTTGTTGGGCCATGATTTCACTAATCCAAATCGAATAGCTATCTTTCTTTTTTCGAAATTCTAATTCCCTGGCATTTTGTTCATACCAATTCAATAAATCTTTTTGAAACATAAAACCTCTTAAAAAAGATGGAAATGAATCCATCTTATACTCTTGCGTAAATATATTGTGCTTTTCCTGTGATTGTTGTTTCACCAGTATTGGCATCAATGAAAGCTGTTTGTCCTTTATCTAATTGAACACTTTGACCATTGGCTGAAATTGTTAGCGATCCATCTAGAACGATAACAGAACCAAAGCTTTCATCGTCTACATTCCAAGTTGTTTGTCCATCAACATCCACTACATATGTTGTGAATTCATGACAAGTTGCCATCATTGTAACCTTAGCATCACCTTGAATAGTAGTTGGTCCACATGGTTTGAAATCTGATTCCATAGGATTTAAATTAGAAACATCAATGGCTTTTTGAATATGAAGTTCTCTTGGTTTACCGTCTTTTCCAACACGACCAAAGTCATATACACGATAAGTTGAATTTGAATTTTGTTGGATTTCACAAATTTGAATTCCTGCTCCAATGGCATGAATAGTACCAGATGGAATAAAGAATACATCTCCTTTATGAACAGGAACAGCCTTTAATACATCTAATAAAGTATTATTTTCAATTCGTTCTTTAAATTCTTCTTTTGTGATAGCTTTATTTACACCATAGTAAAGGAAAGCACCTGGTTCACAGTCCATGATATACCACATTTCTGTTTTTCCATATTCATGTTCAACACGAAGTGCATATTCATTATCTGGATGGACTTGAATTGATAAAGACCCTTTCGCATCAATAAATTTAATTAAAATAGGGAAATTTTCAAACGCATTTCCTTTTGTTCCTAAAACACCTTTACCTACGATATCTAAATACTCAGGAAGTGTTTTTCCTTCATATTCCCCTGAAGCCACTGTACTTGGACCATCTGGATGAACAGATAACTCCCAGCTTTCCGCTACGATATCTAAGTCTGTTTTCTTACCGAAGTTTTCTTTTAATTTTGTTCCTCCCCACAAGTAATCTTTAAATGCAGGGTTTAATTTAATAATTGACATAACATTACTCTCCTTTGTACTTATTATAGACTATTTTCATTATATTAAACATTATTTTTTATTAAGGATTTCCTTATAATTTGTTTATTTTTCTGTGTTATTTTAAACAAGAGGGAAACACAATGAAAAAACTATTATTATTAATCATAATCATTTTGCTTACAGGATGCACGAGTTATGCACCTAAAGGTACGAACCTAATTCATATTGTCTATCCCAAAGATGAAACCAAGGCTTATTTATATTCCTTTGATTTTAAAACAGGAATAGATCGTCCTTTATGTTTAAATGAAAAATGTGATCATAAAAACTGTGCTACAACTTGTTTTTCAAAATATAAAGACTTAGACATTCATTCTGTTTATCGTTATCAAGATACCATATATGTCTTTTATACAAATCATTCTCAGTTTTATATAAATAAAACTAATCCGGAAAAAGAAGAATCGGATGTTGTTTATTTTAATGAAGAATGTACTTTTACGGATTATCAATTTATTAATGTGAGTACCCATCTGATAACCCCTAGGAAATTTCAAGTCCTCTAGCCATGGCA